>JAHHHE010000120.1 GCA_019359535.1 Gloeocapsa sp. UFS-A4-WI-NPMV-4B04 | reverse complement strand
TTCATCGGCTAACCTCGCGTTCTCAATCCCAGGATTTTCCGACTGGATGGTGCTCTTGTCGGTCGTTTCAACATGGAGATGACTTTTTTGTTACCGCTAACCGACTTAACTCGCAACTTAAGTTATTTAGTGCCAAAATATGAATTCTAGGCAGTCTGACGCTCAACCTGAATCCACTGCTAAAGAAGAGGCAACCGAGCAGCAGGATAAAAATCAGGAATTATTTCCAATCGTCGGCATAGGAGCTTCTGCTGGTGGGGTAGAGGCATTCACCCAATTGCTTAAGCATTTACCAATTGATACTGGGATGGGATTTGTGCTGATACAGCATTTGAGTCCAGATCATAAAAGCCTGTTGAGCGAGATTCTTGCCAGGACAACCCAGATGCCAGTTATGGAAGTGCAAGATTGCATGATCGTGGAACCTAACCATGTCTACATCATTCCGCCGAATAGCAAGATGACTCTTGCCAAAAACCTGCTGAGACTCACGCCCCGTGATAAAATTCAGGGGCAACATAAGTCGGTCGATGCCTTCTTTAATTCATTGGCACAGGAGCGGGGAAGCAAAGCAATCGGGGTTGTGCTGTCGGGAGCGGACGGAGACGGGGCGCTTGGACTCAAGGCAATCAAGGTGGCTGGCGGGATTACGTTTGCTCAATGCGAAGGCACAGCACAAGTCAGTAGTATGCCAAACACTGCTGCTGCTACGGGTCACGTAGACTTTATTTTGTCCCCTGAAGGAATCGCCGTTAAGCTGGCAAAGATCAGCCGTCATCCCTATGTAACTTACCTTGAACCAGAAAAAACGATTGAGGAACTCACGTCAGACAAGAATCTTCTAAAAAGCATCTTTACGTTGCTACAGACTGATACGGGAATTGACTTTACCCATTACAAGCATACTACCCTCAAGCGGCGAATTCTGCGGCGGATGGCTCTGTACAAGTTGGACATATTGGAGGATTACGCTAAATATCTCCAATCTAACCCTAAAGAAGTAGAAGCTCTGTCCCAAGAATTTTTGATCCATGTTACCAGTTTTTTCCGCGACTCAGAAGTATTTAAAGCCTTAACTGAGCAGGTATTCCCCAGCATAATGCTCCACAGAGCGCCCAATGACCCAATCCGGATCTGGGTGGCAGGGTGTTCAACAGGTGAGGAAGTCTACTCCATTGCCATTTGCTTGCTGGAGTTTTTGGATACTCAGGAAACCTCACCAAAAATCATGATTTTTGGCACAGACATCAGTGAACTAGCAATCGAGAAAGCCCGTTCAGGGACATATATCCCAAGCCTTGTAGAGCAGCTTTCACCCGAACGTCTGCGACGCTTCTTTGTCAAAGTGGAGGGCGGTTACGAGATCAACAAGCTTATCCGCCAGATGTGTGTCTTTGCCAAACAAAACATACTCGCTGACCCACCTTTTTCCTCTGTAGACCTAATTAGTTGTCGGAATGTCCTAATTTATTTTGGAACCACTTTGCAGAAGCAGGTGCTACCAATGTTCCATTACAGCCTCAAACCAACAGGCTTTCTGCTGCTGGGAACCTCAGAAAGTACGGGCGAAAGTTCAGACTTATTTACCCCAGTAGACAAAAAGCTAAGAATTTATGCCCGCAAGTTGACAGCGACGCGGCTAAATACTGACTATTTCACCACTAATTATCTTGAGCAAAAAGTAAATAGCGATCAAATGAACTCAGATGCTGGATCAGGTTTTGATTTGCTCAAAGAAGCTGACCGAATTGTCTGGAATAAATATGCCCCAGCAGGTGTAATTATCAACAGTGAGCTAGAAATTCTCCAATTTCGGGGAGATACCAGTCCTTACTTGAGTCCTGCACCCGGAAAGCCAAGTTTCAACTTGTTAAACATGGCTGGAGCAAACTTGCGCTTAGAGCTACGTACAGCGCTGATGGAGGCGAAGCGGTTAGATATTCCGGTGAGAAAGCCAAACGTACCGCTCTCAGGTAAAGAGCTAAAGGAAGTCACAATTGAAGTTATTTCTTTAAAGGCTCCCCATACAAAAGAATGCTACTTTTTAGTTTTGTTTGAAGAAGTTCCTTTGTCAGCGAGTCCTCAATTAGCTGAAGATAACCGTAAGGTGAAGCGCGTGTCGGGGAAGCAGACAGCCACATCGCAGGAACTTATCCAGCTAAAATGCGAACTTGCTACAACTCTTCAGGAGCTTGCTGCGACTAAAGAGTATCTGCAATCTGTTATTCAGGAGCAGGAGAGTATTACCCAAGAACTCACGACTGCTAATGAGGAAATCTTGTCGAGCAACGAAGAGTTACGCAGCACAAATGAGGAACTACAAACAGCTCAAGAAGAAATCCAAGCGACTAATGAAGAACTAACTACGCTTAACGAGGAATTGCACAGTCGAATACTTGAATCAAACAAGATTAATAGCGACTTGCGTAATCTCCTTAGCAGTGTCAATATTCCGATTGTGATGTTAGGAAGCGATTTGAGCATCCGACGGTTCACGCCGATCGCGGAGAAAATCTTTAACCTAATTCCAACTGATGTGGGGCGACCGTTCAATCATATTAAGTCCAATATTAATGTCCCTAACTTAGAACAATTGATCGAAGAGGTGATAGACACCTTGGTCATTAAGAAACAAGAGGTTCAAGATCAAGACGGTCATTGGTATGACTTATTCATCCGTCCATACAAGACGCTGGAAAATAAAATTGATGGCGCGGTGGTGATGTTGGTCGATATTGATACTCTAAAATCTAGCAGCGAACAGATTAAAGAATCCCGTGATTATGCAGAAGCGATTATCGAGACGATACCGGAACCTTTAATTGTGCTAGATAACAACTTGAACGTGAACACGGCGAACCGTTCTTTTTATAATACTTTTCAGGTTTCACAAACACAAACAGAAAGTAACAGTATTTTTGATCTGGGAAACGGTCAGTGGAACATTCCTCAGCTGCGATCGCTACTCGAAAAAGTTTTGCCGCAAAGCAACCAGCTGGATAATTTTGAGGTTGAGCATATATTTGAAAAAATCGGGCGTAAGACAATGCTGCTCAATGCTCGGAAAATTCGGCGAGCTGACGAGCAGGATCATATCCTGCTCGTCATTCAGGATATCACTGAGCGGAAGTTATTTGAGGAACAACGTGACCAGCTACTGGCTATTGAGCAGTCGGCTCGCTCTGATGCCGAGGTAGCCAACCGGACTAAAGATGAGTTCTTGTCAATCGTCTCTCACGAACTACGGAACCCTCTGAACTCTATACTAGGGTGGATTCAGTTGCTGCGTAATCGTGAGTTTGCCGCAGATAAAACTGATCATGCGCTGTTGATGATCGAGCGTAGCGCTAGGTCGCAAGCTAAACTGATTGAAGACATCTTAGATGCTTCACGCAGTAAGACAGGCAAGCTCCAAGTTAGAGTTAGTGCGATCGCTCTAGCACCTGTAATTGAAGCAGCCATTGATATTGCCCGTCCATCAGCGCAAACTAAGAATATTCAAATAGAAGCCCTACTTGAACCGGAGACTATAAAGGTTTCAGGCGATCCCGACCGCTTACAGCAAGTGATCTGGAATCTGCTCTCTAACGCCATCAAGTTCACTCCAGCCGGGGGACGAGTTACAGTCAAGCTGGAGCGTACTGGTTCACTTGCTTCCTTTCAAGTCAGCGACACAGGTCAGGGGATCAGCGCCGACTTTCTTCCCCATGTCTTTGAACGGTTCCGTCAAGCCAATAGTAGCAGCACTCGGTCACAGGGGGGACTTGGCCTCGGACTCTCAATTGTGTATCATTTGGTAGAGTTGCACGGTGGTACTATCCGTGCAGAAAGTCTGGGTGAGGGGCAGGGGGCGACATTCACAGTGCAGCTACCGCTTTTGAAGACAACAAAGAGAAAGAAAACAAATTTCACTCCATCACCCCATCAACCGATCAACCCAGCACTTCTTGATGGATTACGGGTACTTGTCGTTGATGATGAGCCGGGTTTACTAGAGTTATTAAAAACAATTCTGGAACAGTATGCAGCTCATGTGACGGCAGTTGCTTCAGCAAAAGAAGCGATCGCCCATCTCACAGCAAATCCTGGGGAATACGATGTTCTGTTGTCAGACATTGGGATGCCAGATGAGGACGGCTATGCGCTGATCCGTCAGGTGAGGGAACTTAGTGCAGAGTTAGGAGGACAAATTCCTGCCGCAGCCCTAACGGCATACGTGAGGGGAGAAGATCAAAGTGAGACTTTTACTGCTGGTTTTCAAAGGCATATTGCTAAACCAGTTGAGCCAGAGCAATTGGTATTAATTATCGCGGAACTTGCCCAGATTAATTAGATGACGGGATAACTACGAACTTACTATCCGCGCTCGTCCCTCTGCCTTAGCTTGGTAAAGTGCAACATCAGCAATTTGATAAAGCGATTGTAGATCCGTACCATTCTCTGGGTACTGGGATATCCCGCCACTAAAAGTCACATGAAACTTCTGACCACTAGCGCTGATAAATTCCTGCTGACGCACAATCTCCAATAATTCTATCAGTCGAGCCTTGCTCTGAAATCGAGTTGCACCATACAAACCGACAACAAACTCCTCGCCACCCCAACGACCTACCACATCTTCACGGCGAAATGCCTGCTGCAACAGTGTCCCGAATGAACTTAACACTTTATCACCAACATCATGACCGTGCTGGTCGTTAACCTGCTTGAAGTGGTCAAAATCCAAAATGATAAAGCACACAGGTTGATCTTGGCGCTGGGCTAGATGCAACAACCGAGTGAGTTCTTGAAGGGATTTGCGTCGATTGGCAACACCAGTTAGGATATCAGTTTCGGCCAGCTTACGGAGGATGTATGTCCGTTCCAGCCGATTTAGGACACGCGCAATTAATTCTGGTCCTAGAACTGGCTTATTCACATAGTCATCTCCACCTGCTGTGAACACGCGAGTCATAGTCTCTGTATCCCTGTGAGCAGATAGAAACAGCACAGGTAATTCACTCCAGTGTGGGTCATTTCGCACCACTTGACACAGGTCAATGCCACTTAATTGGGGCATTTCTATATCTAGAATCAGCAAGTCGGGGTTAGCCTGTTCTAAGGTAGTCCAAAAATGCTGGGGGTTATCCAGCAGGGTTAACATAAATCCCCAAGGCTCTAGTAAAGTGCGGAGAATATCCAATATCTGAGGATCATCGTCCACGACCAAAATTTTTGCCTGAACGATGTTAGATTGCTGTAGCACCTGGGTAACTGCTGCCAATACTGAGGCAGTCGGCGCAGGTTTGGATAAAAAAATCTGTCCCCCTAGCCGCGCGACTTTTACCCGATTAGCAAAATCTTTAATAGCCGTGAACACCAACACTGGTATTTTCCGATTACTGGTTGTCAATTCTGCTAACAGATTTAAACCATTCTGGGCTGAAGAGTCAAAGCATAAATCGAGCAACACTACATCAGGGAACTTTTGAGCGATCGCATCTTGTACTTGGGTGATGTTTGTAGCAACAAGCGCATTTATTCCCCAAGTTGTCGCTTCCTTGATTAACTGCTTACCCAGTTGAACATCATTATCTACAATTAACAGTCGTCTTCGCTGCTTAACAGTAGTGTTTCCCAGAGCAGGTGGTTCACTTGTTGCAGTTGGTCGTTCCAATTCTTGGCGTAACGCTACAACGAGTTGCTTAAGGCGTTCAAATTGATCCCCACTGGTGACTTCAGCCCGAAAAATCTGTTCAATCTCACGGGATAGACGCGAAGCTTCAGCAAAACCAAAGCTAGCCAGTGACCCAACCAGCAGGTGGGCTTCGCGCTGTACCTGTTGCCCTACTTCTTGGGTTAATGTACCCGCAACTAGGGCTTTTATAGCTTCTTCTAAAACCGTGACGCGATCGCTGTACTGAGGCTTAAATCGCTCCCAAATGGCAGCCAGTGACGACGAAATTTGTGGTTGAGTCTGCTCTATTGCAGTCACAGAATCGGTAGAAGTGGAGTGGGAGTGAACCGTTACCGCCGCCTGATCGTTAACTTCATCTTCCCCTAATCTCAGCCGATACCCTAGTCCGTAAACTGTCTCAATCAAGCCATCCGCCCCAGCTTGCTTAAGTTTCCGCCGTAAAGTCTTGATGTGTGCTCTAACAGTATTCTCTGAAGGGATTTCCGCATCAGATAACCAGAGATGATCGAGCAGGAGTCTTTGGCTAAATATCCGGTGACTGTTACGCAAAAGTAGCTCCAGTAGAGCATATTCCTTAGCAGTTAGATGTAAAAGTTGTCCATTGCAGCTCACCCTACAACTACTAAAGTCAAGCTTGAGATTGCCCACCTCTATTACTGACAAAAGAGCCGCACTTCCGCGACGAACCAAAGCCCGAATCCGAGCCAATAACTCATTAGTGTTAAAAGGCTTGACAAGATAATCATCAGCTCCTGCATCTAACCCAATAACTTTGCTAGTGCCACTGTCCAAAGCTGTCATCAGCAGAATTGGGGTATTATTCCTGTTTTGGCGTAGCTGTCTACAAAACTCTAGACCATTCAGCTTTGGCAACATGACATCTAACAAAACTATGTCATAAGCAAATGCTTCCGCAAGGGACAACCCAGTCGGACCATCCGTTACTAAATCCACTAAGTAATGTTGAGTTGTCAGAGTATTTTTCAACACTGAAGCCGCCCCCTCATCATCCTCTACTAACAGAATTTTCATAGGCAACAATTCATCCTTACTAGCTACACATCACGTTTTTGAAACATCTGTCCGTAGAAGTAACATTGCTCTGACTTAATCCTAAAAGTTATAACTTTTGCCACGAGGGATTGGGGAGAGCGGTTGAAAAAGTAATCTCCATTACTCGCAGTTCGGTTGCAGTTAACTTCAGTCTAGTGCTACTTTAGACACATTTTTTGATTATCTAATTATTCTTTCACAAAATATTCACTTAGTTTTCTTAGGCTTACATTTAAGCCGAGTTATTTCCTGAGTTAGCCAAGAGCTTCTGCTGTAAACGTTTAGAAACTTTTAAGTCATCTGAACTTACTTAAGAAAAGCTTGAGTAAAACTTATTACAAGAAGGAGTGCAAGGGATGGTTATTTATTTATCAACAATCTTAATCAGAAATTATTAGGTAAGCAATAGTAAAAATTAGTCTTTGTTAAACAATTCTATAAATTTTTCTTCGGGTTCTATTATTGCTGATTTCTCTGACTATATTATCTGTTTTCATATCAATATTATTAGTCGGAGCCAAGCTTTTTAATTAATATCTACTTAAGAAGAGTCAATCACTTTGAAAAACAAAAAATCAAAAGTTTTAGTAGTCGATGATGAAACCAGTATCCGTCGGATTTTGGAAATTCGCTTGTCGATGGTTGGGTACGAAGTTGTAACTGCTGCTGATGGACTTGAGGCACTGGATATCTTCCATAAGAAAGTTCCCGACCTTGTTGTTTTAGATGTGATGCTACCCAAGCTTGATGGCTACGGGGTCTGTCAAAAACTGCGCCAAGAGTCAAATATTCCAATTATTATGCTGACAGCCTTAGAAGATGTAGCAGACCGACTCATGGGACTGGAACTAGGGGCTGATGACTATGTTTGTAAGCCTTTTTCACCCAAGGAACTCGAAGCGAGAATCTGTGCCTTACTGCGGCGAGTCGAAAAAAAAGATACCTCCAGTATGCCAAATTCTGGAGTTGTCAACGTTGACACACTGCAAATTGACACCAATAAGAGGCAGGTTTACAAGGAGAATGAGCGAATTAGGCTGACAGGCAGAGAATTTAGTTTACTGGAAATGTTAGTCAGTTGCTGCGGCAGAACTGTCTCTCGCTCGGAGATTCTAGAGAAAGTCTGGGGTTATAACATAGACCAGGGAGTTGATATGCGTATTGTTGATGTTCATGTCTCCCGCCTGCGCGCCAACCTGGAAAAAGACCCAAAGAACCCAGAGTTAATTCTTACAGCACGAGGAATAGGCTATTTGTTTGCACGCCTTGTCCAACTAGCACACACATGAATAATAGTAAATTATCAACAGTTTTATCTTGCAAATACCTTCGCTTTCAATTTTCCTGATCCTGTTTGTTTTGCTTTTTCTTATCTATTTCCTCAATTTTTTGCCGTATTGCTTCTTCAGCAATTCGGATATTTTCTTCAATCGGCTTACCATCTTGAGTAAACATTGGTGGATACCGCTTTACTTCTACTCCAGGTGGAAGGCGAAAAAGGTAACGCATTGCTTCTAAGTCATTACGATTTTCTAGTACATAAGCTGTCAGTTCAGATTTGCTCATTTGTTCAAAATTCTGGCTCATAGGAAATACCAATCTCCACGCTAGAGGAACAATAACTTGCATCTCGTTGGCTGCCAAAATGTAACCATTGCCTATTTGTTGATCAAAACGAAATAGTTGAATGTCTCGGTAGTAGCTAGATAGCATTTGGCAGACTCGCAGACAGGCTTGGGATTGTTTGTTTGTTGGGTAAACGGCTTATTCCTCAATTCTGACACAGACTCTACAATACAATTTTTGAGTCTTCTTTTAATTTACTAAGTTACGGGGAGTAAGACAATTTGATGTGAGTTGTAAGAGAAAACGATTATCTGGAGGCGGGTCAACTGTTAAATCTATCCTATTTTTTCCACAAATTTTATGACAATTGGCACGATTAATTGTCTCAATTACAACAGTATGACCCGCTTCCTATTACTTATCTACTTCCGCTAAAGTTCTTTCTACCTTGGCACAAAGATCAGCGTGACAATGACCATTACTAGCAATCAAAGCGCCCCACTGATTTACATCTCCCGTGTTGTACTTTAAGGGAGTGCCATCTGCACGAGTAAACTGTCCCCCGGCTTCTGTAAGGATTAATTCTGGTGCAGCCATGTCCCAATCTTTGGGTGCAGACTTGCCAGATAAAGAGATATAAATATCTGCTTCTTGTTCAACAATAGTGACAACTTTACAGCCAACACTACCAACATATTTGAGGTTTTTTGTGGGTAGTTGTTCCAACAGTTGATTAAATCGCTGATCTCGGTGGGTACGGCTGGCAACTATAGTCAAATCTTCCATTTTGTTGCGTTCTGAAACTCGGATAGGTTGGACTGTACCATCACGAGTTTCGACAAATGTACCGCCACCTTTTTTGGCATAATACAACTTTTCAGCTTCAGGACAAGCGACTAATGCTAGTATAGGTCGTCCATCTTTGACTAAGGCAATGTGAATTGCATATTCACCAGTTCTGTCAATAAAGTCTCTCGTTCCATCTAAGGGGTCAATTATCCATACCCAAGAGTCCTTCAATTGTTCAGCGCTTTGATATTTATGCGTCTCTTCGCTGACGTAGGCAAATTCTGGATCGCTCAATTTACTTTTGAGGTTGTCGAGGATGTAATGATTAACAGCGCCATCTGCTGCTGTCACAGGTCCATCTTTTTTGTCTTGAATTTCTAAATCACCGTCATTTTGCTTGCCTCGGTAATAAGACCGTAACAGATCAGATGCTCCCCAACCAATAGAACGGGTAATTTCTAAGATTTCGTCTAGCTCTTTCATTATGCTGCTGGTATTTATGATCTATGCAAGTCGATTTTAGCCCAGTGTATTTTTTTGTCTACTGTGTTTACTTTTGCATCCAGTCGCGTGTACCAAAAAATTGACAAGAATAAGCAGCAACATTAGCAGCAGAAATCAGGGCATCAGTGAAATTTGATCGTAGGATGCGATCGCAAAAAGCACCATGAAAAACATCTCCAGCGCCTAATGTATCCACAGCTTTAATTTGGGGAACTTCTAAAACGCTCGTCGTAACTCCACACAGGCATTGAATCGGGTTTTCGCCGTGTGTGATGGCAATGTGTGAAATGCCAGCTGCACAAAGATAGGCAAAAACTTCTGAAGTGCTGTTGCAACCCGGCGGATAGAAATTAGCGGAACAAATCGCGTAATCAACAAAAGGTAATACTGTTTCAAATCCAGGTTTCCAACTGCCACCGTCAATCACAACTGGAATATTATGGGCTAAGGCTTGTTGAGCTAAAGCACTTCCAACTATCATTTGGTGTCCATCAATCAACACAATATCAATATCCTGTAGGATATCCGCAGGGATTCTATTGCTTGTCACTTGGGTTTTAGCGGCATTAATCGAAACCACAGCTCGTTCACCTGTGCCTTGAGTGACAATAATCGAAGAAACTGGCGGCGGCTGTAATTGGTACGGATCAAGATCCGCGATCGCTACTCCACAACTATCCAAATCAGCCTTAATTAGCCCAGTTATCGGGCTACTACCCACAATGCCTAACAACGTAGCTTCATTCCCCAAATAGCTAAACGTTACAGCCGCGTTGGTTGCTGGGCCACCAGCTGCGACAGTGTAGTTAGAAGCAACAATTTTCTGGTTATTACTAGGGGCGGATGTTGCTAAGTAAACAAGATCCAAGGTTACTAACCCGACAAATAACCCGTGATAATTTTTAACTGGTGGCATAAACTCATTGTGAAACCACAAAGACATAGATACACGAAGAAAATTTAGAATTGGTGGCTTTGTGTATTCGTGTTTTATTTATTTTATAAAGGCATGAGGCAATCTCAAAAGAATGCAAACCGAATCAAAACCAGGAATACTCTACGTAGTTGGCACACCAATTGGCAACCTGGAAGATATGACTTTTCGGGCGGTGCGGATTTTGCAAACAGTGGACTTGATTGCAGCTGAAGACACACGCCATACAGGTAAGCTGTTACAACATTTTCAGATTACGACACCGCAGCAGAGTTACCACGAACACAACAGCAATAGCCGCATTCCAGAATTATTGCAGCAGTTGGTTAACGGGAAAGCGATCGCGCTTGTTACTGATGCGGGAATGCCAGCAATTTCTGATCCTGGATTTGAACTCGTCAAAGCTTGTGTTGAGGCTGGCATATCAGTGGTTCCAATTCCTGGCCCTTGTGCTGTAATTACAGCCTTGAGTGCAGCTGGGTTGCCAACAGAGAAGTTTGTATTTGAGGGCTTTTTACCTACTAAAAACCAGGATAGACAGGAACGCTTGGAGTTTTTACAAGCAGAAGCCCGAACGATTATTTTCTATGAATCTCCCCATCGATTGCGCCAAACTTTGCAAGATTTAGCAGATGCTTTAGGACAAGATCGGCGCTTGGTACTCGCGCGGGAGTTGACTAAATTGTATGAGGAATTTTTTAGGGGCAAAATTGGAGACGCGATCGCTTACTACACAGAACGTGAACCCCAAGGCGAATATACTCTAGTGGTTGCAGGTTTGCCGCCGCTTAAACCGCAATTTTCGGAAGCAGAACTAAAAGCAGAGTTGCAACAAATCATGGCTCAAGGAATATCGCGATCGCAAGCTAGCCGCCAACTTGCCAAAGCAACGTCTCTCCCCCGTCGTCATCTTTATCAATTAGCTTTAGCTATTCCAAATTTACCCTTAACTGTAGCAGAAATACCCACTGAAACTGAGGTGTAAACCACTACAAAAATCAATTCAGTTCTCGTCGTGGCAGAAGTGAGGGCGACGGAGTTATGCTTTCTGTGGGGAAAAATAAGAAGATGATCAGTGACCAAAGCGAGAACTGACTATTGTGGGAACGTTGAGTTGACACTTTAGCGTTTCGTAGCCCAGTTTCAATGAGCGCAGTGAATATCCAACTGCCGATTAATACCGCAGTGATTATTGATATAGGGAGTAACATAAAACCTCCTTTGAGTAAAAATACTTAAGCGGTTATTTGTTACCCATAAGCTAACAATAAAATCAACCATGTGCAACATTTCTTAACGTATTAGATAAATTGTAACAAATTGAAACAATGGAATCAGAAATCTCGTAGCGAGACGAAATTCATCTATCCTCCTTAGAGGATCAAAATCTGGACGTTGCATATATGAATTGAAGATAAGCTAGATGCAATGTCTAAAAAACTCGTTGTAACTGGCAAGGGTATACACCACACTATGCACCAGGAACACCAGAATTAGAGTAAAAACTATCTGCCGAGTCGTGTCAGTGAAGCGTAAAAGAAAGACGGGAGCAAACTAGGCGGCGATCGCAATGGTTCTGTATCCCAAAGCACTCAAAGGGTTATTCAGTTCTCTATTAAATATTGATACTTACTGTCAACGCTTCTAAGGCGGCAGGTAATGGTTCAATCTCTTGAGTTCACCAGTGCTAAATTTATCCAGTGGGTTGCGTTTGCTGTTTGCCCAACAGCCAGGTCAAGACTGCACCGAAACCGACCAAATTTGCCGTAGACAAGATTAGCCCACCAATTCCTGGAACCAGACCAATTAACCCTAAAATAAGTACGCCGATCAGCAAGTTTTGTACGGTTGTGCGTTCTGGCTTAGTCGATGTCCTTTCGCCAATCCACAGTGCAACGCCAAGCGTTCCCAACAGCACAACAATGGCAACGCCCAAACCAATTAAGGGCAATAGAGGAATGCCAATCAAGCTGGCTGCCAGAAAGATCACCAGTAAAATTACAGCGACGATGCCGCCTAATCCCCACAATGCACATTGAAGTGGATATTGGCGAACAGTCTCTGCCAAATTTAGCAGAAAGTTGGGTCGCCACCGCAGAAGCAAGACACCGACAACTGCACTCAGCAGTACCGTAAGCAGATGGGAGGCAGCACTGGATAAGTAGTGAAACAAAAAGCCATCAATTCCCCTTCTTCGGGCCCCATGCATTCCCCATCTTCCCTGCTCTGTAAAGGTTCTAGATGCTCCTCCGATTGCTGCTCCTTCCGCTCTGACAATATCGCCACCTACAGCATAAGCATCACCATCCACACACGCGTTTTTTGCCAGGATGACATCGCCCCCAATAGCGATCGCTGTTTGGGTGACTCTTGCACCTTCCTCAATCGTGACATCTCCACCGATCGCATGGGCATTTTCAAAAACCTGATTGGCAGGAACAATCACATCGCCCCCCAACCGAATAATATTTCTATCATTGATATTAATATCGGTTTGTGCCAGAACAGTTGCCGAGAGTAAAATGACGCTCAGAGCAGATAGCATAATCCCAATCAGTCGATTAAGGGCTTTCCATTGCATTGAGTTGTCCCCCAGATCGTCATAGCTTCTGCCTTTTCTTGTAGTTCCGATCCCTGAAATTAAAATCTACCGATTGACACAAACAATTAAGGGCACAATCTTAAGAATTGTCTAGTACAGTGATAAATCAATGTTAAAACGCTCTTACTTGGGATAAAGACGGCTTTTCTCCATATGAAACTATTATTTTCGTGATAGATTTCACTACTTACTGCCCCTTGGGGGCTAGTCATTTAGAAGGCTTAAAACCAGAAAATTCGCAAATTGTATTAAAAGAGCAATAGCGGCAGTGCGAACCTGGAGTAGGAGGGAAAATTTCGCTGAACTTACTTGGATTTTCTTCGTATTGGAATATATCTTGCTGATGCTTTTGGGCAACCGTCGCCAGTTGATTTTCAATCGCGTCTAATTGACTAGCAGTGACGCGGATTAAGTCTGATTTTTTACATCGTTCCAAATTATAGAAAGATGCTACAGCTTGTTGCTTTGGGTAAAGATAACGAGCGGCTACTAGGTAAACTAATGCTTGTCGCTCGTCAAAGGCTGATCTACCCGTCTTAAAATCTAATATGTGTAGCGTCCGATCCTGTTCGGTAAAAATGCAGTCCATCGTAGCGTATAACCGGAAGTGATAATTCTTCTGGTCAACCCAAATAGGTCTAGGGAAACCTTCATCGCCACTCGTTAATTCGATGATGTGTTTCCCTTTTAGCACTGGTTCGTCGTGATAGTTTTTTAGAATTTGAATCACGCGCTGCTGAACTTCATCACTTAACTTGCTTAATTTCAGCAATTGGGCAACTTGTTCTACGCCGTCTGGCTGGTTCAACAACTGACGATGGTGATGAAACTCATAAACACCCTTTTGGGCAAGTAGACCAATCCTCTGGGGTGCGCTGGCATGAGTTAAAAGGGCTTTAACCGTTGGTTCTTTTTGCCGCGCTTTAATAAACCCGCGCTTCATTTGACAATGCCAGCGTTCTTGCCCGACGGCTGGGGCAATTAAAGACCAAAGATGATAGCTGGCAAAGGGTCGCCCAAAGGTTGGCATTGTTGAGGATTAGTTAATAAAAACGCGAAAAAACGATACTTATAGTTACACCGCGAAGCAAGGCGCTTCCTGTACTATTAATGATGAACAAAATAGAGTGGCAAACGATGAGAATTAGTAGTAATTCCAGCAATATTAAGTTTGGCACCGATGGATGGCGGGGGATTATTGCCGATGACTTTACCTTCCCGAATGTGCGGAAGGTAACGCGGGCGATCGCTTCTTACCTTGAAACAGCCTATTCTAAAGATAGACCGGTTCTCGTTGCCTACGATACTCGCTTTCTAGCTGACCAGTTCGCCCGTACTGCTGCCCTTGTATTGGCAGATTTAGGCTGGACAGTAAAAATTACTGATCGGGATTGCCCCACGCCAGTAATTGCCTACAACGCCCGTCACCTAAATTCAGCTGGGGCGTTGATGTTTACCGCTAGTCATAATCCTGCACCTTACTGTGGGATTAAGTATATTCCAGACTATGCTGGCCCTGCCACTCCAGAGATTACTGATACTATTGTGGCAAATATTGAAAGTGCAGACGACGCATTACCTAATAGTAATCGGGATGATAGAATCTCGACTTTCGATCCAAAGCCAGAATATCTACAATTCATCTACACTCTACTTGATGTAGACCGGATTCGTAGCGCTCACTTAAAGGTAAAGTACGACGCGCTTTATTCTACTTCTCGCGGCTATTTAGATGTAGTTTTACAAGAGTGTGGGTGTGATTTAGAAAGTTTCCATACCTACCGCGATGTGCTATTTGGCGGCGGAATGCCTGAACCAAAGGGAGAACAGCTAGTTGAACTGGTGGAAGCGGTAAAGAAAGATCAAGCAGATTTGGGATTAGCGACTGATGGAGATAGCGATCGCTTTGGGATTGTCGATGAACAAGGTAATGTCTTGACACCGAATACAGTCTTGCTATTGCTGGCGCGTCACTTAATTAAAAATAAAGGCAAAACAGGGGCAATTGTCCGTACTGTCGCTACTACCCATTTGTTAGATAACTTTGCTGCTAAGAATGGGCTGGAAATTTACGAAACTCCAGTAGGATTTAAGTACATTGGCGAGAAAATGCGCGAAACCGATGTATTAATCGGTGGCGAAGAATCCGGCGGTTTAAGCATAATTGGGCATATTCCCGAAAAAGACGGGGTTTTGGCAGATATGCTGGTTGCAGAAGCGATCGCCTATGAAGGTAAGCCGTTGAGTCAGTTGGTAGAAGAAGCGATCGCGGAAGCTGATGGCCCTCTTTATAACCAGCGCTTGGATCTGCATTTGGATGAAGCCCACAAAGTAGCTGTGATTGATTCTTTCACCAAAAACCCACCAACAGACGTTGCTGGAATCAAAGTTAAAGAAGTCGGTCGTAAAGACGGGATTAAGCTTTATTTAGAAGACGGTAGCTGGATTCTTTTACGTCCTTCGGGTACTGAACCTCTGGTGCGTGTCTACCTAGAAACAAACTCTCCAGAAAAACAAAGAGAAATTGTGGAACAAATGGGACACATGATTCAACAGTTGCAACCAGTAGCTGTTTAACAATAAGAAGTTAGCAAGAAGTGTTAAGGATAAAGTATGTATCAGTCTTTATCCTTTTTTAATTGGTACTTAATGGCATTTGACTTATGAGAACTTTTGCTAATTTACTTGCATCATTGGTTGTAGCTGGTTGGGTAGTAGCGATCGCTATTCTTTCCTTAAAAAACGTCACGCCAGTTTCTTTAAAGTTTTTGACTTATCAATCAATTCAGTTACCCTTCTTCTTGGTGCTAGCCTTCGGCGCGGCTTTGGGAATGATTGTGATGACACTAATCCAACTGCTGTGGGGTTTGGGTAGTTCTATAAGTGGTAGTTCCCGCTCAGATGATGACTTAGATGATGCTTTTTCCTTCGATGATGATGGTTAATAGTTGCTGTATAACGTACCTGAGATTTTTTCTATTGACTTTGTACTGGTTCTCATCAAAGCTTTATTTAAATACATATGATGTAGAGCATTTCTGTATTCAAATTTACTAATTGTATTTATAAAAGTTGTGATAAGAAAATAGAAGTATTGTAAACACTATCCGTAATCAACTATAGCGTTACTGATAAGTTAATAAGACTCTGCTTTGAGGATTTACAAATTTTCACAGCATCAAGACTGAATCTAGTAACTCTATAGAGAACAAAAATATGACTGATGCTGATAGGCATTCAAGAGCAACGAGTGTGGATCAAACTGTGACTATTGATGAAAATTTGACTCAGTTAAATACTTCAACTCAAGCAGGCGTAATTGAATTAGCTAATGGTACTACACCCGTAATTGGAGATGATTCTAAGTTTTTTAGTAAGGGTTTCGTTGAGAGAGATCCGGCTGTTTTTATAGGTAAAGATGTTAGCCGCGTTGGTAATCAAATTAAACATCTACGTGGCAGACTCATGTGGTTGATATCTGCTGAAGCCAACTTGATTTGTCTAACTGAACTCCGCGAACCTTTAACAATTAATGGCTATATTAATGATAAGCCTACAGATAAAAATTCGCTAGCAGTTTCTAGCTATAACAAAAATTCTTTAGTTGTACCTGAACTTGATAAATCTAATCCCATTGAAGAGTATCTGAGTGAGCTATCGTATATTGAAGCGCAGTTTTGTCCTAATCTAGAGTTACCAGAATTGTCAAATTTATTGCAATGGCTGAGTGAAATTATAAATGAAATTGAGCTAAGGATAGCAAAGGTTAATAGCTCCTTCGACAGTGCAGTATTTCCAGCTTTATCAAGAGATGAGTTTGTTGAAGCTATGGTGTTTAAAATTAAACATCAAAAACTACGTGAAGAAGCAAATATGCAACTTACTCTGATTCGTGAATTCGTAAAAATGCTAGATGGCAACTTATTAACTAGGGAAGATTTTGATGTTTTAAGTGATAAAGGTAAAGCAGCAGTAAGTGTGATGATTGCAATTGAGAAGCGGCGGAAGATTGTAGAGGAATTGGTACGTTTTGATCAAAAAGAACGAGAAAAAACAATTAGATTAGTACGTAGGTATGTAATAGGTGCTGTTGTTATAGCCTGACTGCCTGACACATCTCAGTAAATCAAAGGCAGTCAAGGCTTACAGGTTAAGGAACGAATTCGAGTAAACCAAATCTGGTCATAGAAATCTCGCTCGGCGCGATTCGAGGCAAAACAGGGT
>JAHHHE010000119.1 GCA_019359535.1 Gloeocapsa sp. UFS-A4-WI-NPMV-4B04 | reverse complement strand
TTTTGCCACGCTTTTAATATTTTTTCTCGTAAGTCAATGGAATATGCTGCCAACTCTAATTAACCTTCTGTTTTCATCTCTTTACTTTATCTTCTTTGTGGCTAGCTTGATCTCAAATTGCTGTAACTATTTTCTATGCCAAAAGGCGATAGCTTTTTAGAATATAATTATTAAATGACAATAAGTCATCACTTGTCAAGTAAATAATGGGGTTAGTTAGGCTGCGAATTCGAGAATTTGCTGATGAGAAAGGTTGGACACTAAAGGAAGTGTCTGATCGCTCTGGCATAGTGTACAGCACTCTGCGAGCCTATGCGCGATCGCCTGGGATGGCAAGCATTGATTTCACTGCTATCCAGAAGTTAGCCCGTACCTTTGATGTGATGATTGAGGATTTGGTTGAGGTAGTGGAAGAATAAGCGATCACACTTAAGTCAAAATCTGAGTAATCATCCGGTTAGCCTGTGACTCGTAACTGCCACCGAATAAATTAAAGTGATTCAAAATGTGGTACAGGTTGTAGAGAGTTTTGCGCTTTTCGTAGCCTGAATCTAAGGGGAAAACCTCGTTATAGCCGCGATAAAAGGCTGCGGGGAAACCACCGAATAATTCCGTCATGGCGATATCAACTTCGCGATCGCCAAAATATACCGCCGGATCAAAAATTACTGGTTCCCCGCTAACTGTACAAGCTGCATTCCCTCCCCATAAATCGCCGTGTACAAGCGATCTTTGCGGCTGATGTGTCAATAGCTGGGGAATAGCCGCTAATAACTGTTTCTGTTGCGGAAAATGCCCTCCCCGCTTTTTAGCTAGTTGAAATTGATAGCCTAGCCGATATATGCTATAAAATTCTGCCCAGTCTGTTGTCCAAGTGTTAATTTGGGGCGTGGAACCAATCGTATTATTTTGCTCCCACCCCATACCGCGATCGCTAGTGTGGAAGTGCATTGCTGCTAGTTTACGCCCCAACTCCAGCCAAGATTGTGAATCACCCCTACCTAGTTCTAGCCATTCCAAAACTAGATAAGCGCTATTTTCTGCTGTACCCCAGCAAATAACTTTTGGCACACGGATAGTAGCCGTTGCTAGCATTTGCTCTAAAGCCTTAGCCTCAGCCTCAAACATCACTTCGACTAAGCTCAGTGACGGCCCAACTTGGGATGCAGAGTTGAGCTTGACGAAATAGGTGTCAGTGTCGCTACTGATTGCATAGCCTTGGTTGATACAGCCGCCACTTACAGAACGGCTGCTATTTACAAAAAACGATTTTCCTGTTATATTGGAAATATGATGGTCAATCTGTGTCCACATATATAGTGTTATTCAGGCTTAAGAACAACGACACCATAGGCATTGGGTGATAGATACTGTTTGGCAGCAGCTTGAATATCTATAGGTTCAAGAGATTGAATACTAGCTGGGTAGTTGAAAGCGGGTTCTAAGTCTCCTAGCATTGAGTGGTAATAGCCATATAAACCAGCGCGATCGCTCGGTGTTTCATTGCCGAAAACGAAGCGATTTGCAACTTGGGTGCGGACACGAGCAATTTCAGATTCTGCTACTAGATCAGTTTGGAAGGTGTGGATGTGTTGAGCGATCGCTGCTTCAACTGTCGCCAAGTTTTCAGCAGGCAATTGAGCGGAAATATAAAACGTTCCTTGAAGCCTTTGTGTCATATTGCTGGCAGAAATACTGGAAACAAGTCCGCGTTCTTCGCGTAGTTCTCGTACTAACCTTGATGTTCTACCTTGTCCGAGAATTGCTGCTAAAACATCTAAGGCATAAGTGTGATCCATTTGAGATAAGCCAGGTACACGCCAAACCATAACTAGACGTGCTTGCTGAAGGCTATTGTCAACAAATTCTTGACGGACAATTTGAGTAAAAGCCGATTCAGGATTAATTGTTGGGAGGCGATCGCTATCTGCTGGCTGCTTTGTGCTAGTAGCTTCTGTAAAGCCATCTGCGACAATTTGGATTAATTCATCTACTGGCAAATTGCCTACAGCTACAGCCGTAATTGACTGCAGTTGATACCACTTAGCATGAAAGTCTCGCATTTCCTGTGGCTTCAACTGTGATATTACTTCAAATGGGCCTAGTACAGGCCGACGGTAAGGTAGCTGATCGAACGCTGTTTCCATCGCACGTTGAAAAGTACGGCGGCGGGGATTATCATCTGAACGGCGAATTTCCTCTAAGACTACTAATCGCTCTCGTTCAAAGGCATCATCTGGAATACTGGCGTTAAGAACTACATCAATTTGCAACGGTGCTAGAGCCGCAAAATCTTTAGGGGCAGTTGTAATGTAGTATTGCGTATAGTCTTGACTGGTTGCAGCATTGGTAACAGCGCCTCGCTCTTCAATCTGACGCTCAAATTCACCGCTAATTAGTCGCTGTGTTCCCTTAAATACCATATGCTCTAAAAAGTGAGCCATACCGTTGATCGGATCGGATTCAATAGATGAACCGACATTAACCCACAAGCTGAGGTTAACAGCTTCAATTGGCATTTGCTCCGCGATGATCGTTAAACCATTCGGTAGCTGATGCACAGTAGGAGAATTTAGACGAGGTAATGTTTGCAGGGTTAAAGTCATCGGTGCTATTAAATAGGCAATACTTCTTTATTTTACCTAGTTAGCACAAAAGCGCTGAAGAGACACCATTGCTGAAGTTTGGATATAACAATTAATGTTAAAATTATGCAGCTTTTTATAAGAGTTTGCACTTTTTTCTTAGATGCTGCTAAATTTATTCAAAACATATAGGTCTATGCGTTTTAAGCATCAGGAGATATTACATAAGAGTTTAAATCGTAAACTTTTTATAGTTAAGAAGAGCAATGTATTGGTGTAGTATCCCATCCGCCATATACAATGAAAGATTTAGTTAAACCGAATAACCTTTCTTCATAAAGGTTTGCATTAGGGAAGAGAGCCATTACCTCTTTCTTACTGACTAATCTAATTGAGGTAACGGCTTCCTTAGCACGTTGCTTGTCAGTAATTTTTTTTGTCCATCCAAGATCAAAGTGAGTTATTAGCGACACCCTTAACTCTATAGGTAGAAATTGAAATAAGGGGAAAACGAAGTGAGGTTCGATCGGAAAGTAGAGATTAGGCGTTTGAACGAAATACCTTTTTCCTACTCGCCTTAGTTCATTAGCCATCTGAAGTTGATCTTTATAATCTCCTACATGTTCAATTACAGAATTTGAAAAAACAACGTCGAACTCGTTGTTTTTAAATTGCGATAGATGTCTAGCATCAGCAACTATACCTTTAATTTTTGGGTGATTTACTTCATTAACTATTCTGGGATCTAGGTTTATTAAAGTAATTTGTATATCTCTCATTTCTTGAACAAAAAAATCTGTAGTCTCCCACAATCTCTGCCTTCCACCAATATCAAGTATTCTCAACGGTCCAGGTACTGATGCGAGCAGAGATTTGAAAAAAGCAAGCCGATTTTTTCTGATGTCTGTTGATACCGAATCAGAGCGACGGTTATCGTAAAATCTACCTAAAACTTTATTCATGACACTTAATCCTCAAATTATGATGTTTCATATAACGTACCTGCACCTGCTTGTGCAAAATCGCATATTTGGCGTTAAATTTAGATGTAATAGTTAAATATTGGTTTTAATACTGTTCTAACATCTAAAATAAAATTGATAGCTTGTAAGAAATTATACCATAAAATATTAAATTAATAATAATAATTATATAAAGTTTAGTAAAGTTGAATCTAATTATCTGTAAATTTTATTTGTAATTTTAAGTAAATTTTTAATAAGTTTATAAAACTTAAGTAAAGCTAAAAAATAATAGAAGCAACTAAAGCTGTTTTTGCATAGGTAAGTTAAAGAAGCATTGCTGAATTTAAATAGAACCTACAGATCAGATAAGTTCTGCGAAGGGAAGTTAAACCTAGTTGCATTAATTTTGGGTCTAAGCAGGTAGCCTAAAAATAGGAATGCCAAAACTAGACAATCTGCCACATATGTCTAGAAGTGTGGCTTTGCAGAATAGAAGGAGGAATTAAGAGGTTTTACAATGCAGTGGTTACGCTGTAACTCCACCCATAACCGTAAGAACGTTACCAGGAAAAGTAAACAGAGATACATTTGTGCCGAGTGTCATCGTTCATTCCGCTTCAGTAGATATGCTGAAGTATTCGATTTGCTTGCTACTTCACTACCTTAAATATCGAATAGTAGCTGTGCCAAGTTAAGTTATCCCTTTATTCAGCAACGTCGCAACTAGACACTAAGAAACCGTTGGATTACTTCATTGCTAAGTTCGCTAGTAATTCCAGAAGCGACAATGCCACCTTTTTGCATCGCGTAGTAGCGATGTGCTTGTCGAACGAAGTGAAGATGTTGTTCAACTAACAATACTGATATTCCCCTAGAGGCAATAATACGCTGTACAGCAGCCTCAATTTCGAGAATAATAGAGGGTTGGATACCTTCAGTTGGTTCATCTAATACAAGTAATTGCGGTTGTCCCATTAAAGCCCTGGCGATCGCTAGTTGTTGTTGTTGTCCGCCACTTAAATCGCCCCCCATGCGCGAAAGCATCGACTTTAAGACAGGAAATAGGATAAAAATATCATCTGGAATTTCTTGTTTATAAGTATTGTTACGTCGCGCTTCTAAGCCCAATAACAAATTTTCCTTGACTGTCAACCGGGGGATAATTTCTCTCCCTTGGGGAACATAGCCAATTCCGAGTTTGGCGCGTTGATCTGGAGATTTAGCAGTTATCAGTTTACCCGCAAAAGTAATCGCACCACTACGGGGACGAAGTAAGCCCATAATTGTCTTGAGGAGAGTAGTTTTGCCTACACCATTACGTCCAATTAGACAAATCATTTCTCCGGTTGGGACATTCAAGTCTACATCGCGCAAAATATGGCTTTCACCGTAGTAAACATTTAAGCCAGAAACTTGCAGCATTTTACTTGCTGGAGAAGATGCGTTAGCTGCTTCAGCGATCGCCTTACTTGTTGAATTCATCTTCCTTCATTCTTGTTTTGAATTTAACCATTGAATGTAGCTTAAATGATCAACCTATCAGCTACAACTTGGAATTTCCAATATTAAGAGTTTCAAGTTTCTCACTTGAATGTTGAACTTCTGAGGCTGTATCTTCTAGTGGCTGTCCTAGATACACTTCGATCACGCGCGGATCGTTTTGTACTTCATCAATAGTGCCTTCCTTAAGTACCGAACCCTGATGTAAAACTGTCACCTGGCGGGCGATTTGGCGTACAAATTCCATATCATGCTCAATTACTAATATTGAATGACTCTCAGCCAATGCTAATAGCAAGTTCCCGACGTTTTCAGTTTCTTCGTCTGTCAAACCAGCAACAGGTTCATCAACCAGTAACAAATCTGGTGATTGCGCTACAAGCATTCCTATTTCTAAGCGTTGCTTTTCTCCATGAGAAAGTTTATCGGCGCGAATATCTGCATTGCTGCTTAAACCAATAGTTTCTAACAAGCCTGTTATCGTCTTACGTTCCGCACTAGAAGAATGCTTAAACAAAGTTGCAAATACGTTTTTTTGACGATTGCTACTAATTTCTAAGTTTTCACGCGGCGTTAGGTTGAGGTAGATCCGAGGAGTTTGGAATTTTCGACCGATTCCTAGACGAGAAATCTGATGTTCAGGCAAAGATTTCAAATTACGCCCTTTAAATAGCACTCGTCCTTGGGTTGGTTTAGTCTTACCAGTAATTACATCTAGAAAAGTCGTTTTCCCAGCACCATTTGGGCCAATAATTACTCGAAGTTCGCCTACATCTAGGCTGAAATTGAGATTATTTAAAGCTTTAAAACCATCAAAACTAACCGTTACGTCTTCAATTTCCAAGATTTTGTCTTTCATTCTCCACCTCAGGATCTTCTTCCAAACTGGGATAAGTAATTACTTGTTTACGTCCTAGCTGCTGAATTCCTGTATTCCTTAGCCAGCCTACTATGCCATCAGGTAGCACTGTCACAACTAGCAAAAACAGCGCTCCTTGAAAAAATAGCCAGATTTCGGCATATTCTTCGCTAAAAAAGCTTCTGGCATAGTTTACTAGCAGTGTTCCTACTACTGCTCCCACTAGACTTGCCCTGCCTCCAATTGCTACCCAAATCACCATTTCAATTGAGAAAGCAACGTCCATTGCTCTTGGTGAAACTGAACCACTTTGCAGCGTGTACATCGCCCCTGCAATTCCCGCGATCGCACCTGATACTGCAAATACAAATACTTTAAACTCCGTTGGATCGTAGCCTGAGAAACGTACCCGACTTTCATCATCTCGAATCGCCATTAGCAAGCGTCCAAAGCGTCCACTTGTCAGCCAACGGCACAAGGCATAAGTTCCGATAAGTAACAACACAGTGAGGATGTAGAAGACAACTTGTGTTGATTGAGCGCTAACATTTGCTCCTAATATAGTTGAAAAGTCTATTAACCCATTCGTACCGTTGAATAGTTTTTGTTGACCATTAAAGAAGTTAAAAAAGATAATTACCCCAGCTTGAGTAAGAATCGAAAAATATACACCTCGAATTCGGTTGCGAAATACTAAATAACCGAATAATCCTGCTAATATCGCTGGAATTATGACGACAGCAGCACTAGCAACAGGAAATAAATAAAAGGGTTTCCAAAACCAGGGCAACTCAGTTACGCCATAAAGCCCCATGAAATCTGGTAATTCGCCAGGCGGGATTTGTAGTTTCAGGTGCATCCCGATCGCGTATCCACCCAAGCCAAAGAAAATACCGTGTCCCAGACTCAGTAAACCTGTATAACCCCAAATCAAGTCAATTCCTAAACCAACAATTGCCAACGCCAAAAATCGCCCTAGTAAGTTAAGGCGAAAACTTGAAAGGACAGTTGGCATAACGAAGATCAACAGCAGTGCGATCGCTACCACAACTACCACTTCTATTAGCCGCGTCTGCCGATTACTCGCCCTAGCCCCTAGTCCCCAGCCCCCAGCGCTTTCTTTAAGCATCTACCGTGCGTCCTTTCTGTGGGAAAATTCCTCCTGGTCGCACTTGTAAAAAGGCAATAATCAGGGCGAATACCATCACCTTTGCCATACTCGTCGTCGCAAAGAATGTAAAGAAATCAGCTAATGGTTTTATTGGTGCAAATAGCAGCGCAAGTGTGCCAGAACCAATTAGGTAGTTTACTGTACCAATTGCCAATGCAGCAAAAATAGTGCCTACCAGTTTGCCTACACCGCCGACTACTACAACCATGAACGTATCTACAATATAGTTTTGACCTGTATTCGGCCCTACAGAGCCGAGAAAACTAATTGCACATCCAGCTACCCCAGCTAGCCCTGAGCCAAGCGCAAATGTGAGCGCATCAACTTTTTGAGTCGGAATACCTAGACAGGCGCTCATGCTGCGATTCTGCGTTACTGCTCGAATGCGTAATCCCCAAGGTGTGCGTTGTAGGAATACATAAATTGCCGCGACACACAGTATTGTCAGAGCAATGATAAATACTCGTGCATAAGGCATCTGAAAATTACCAATCGGCAATCCACCGCGCAGCCATTTGGGTGCTGAAACATCGAGGTTTTGAGCGCCGAACCAAGGTTGAGTAACAGCTAGTTTATAAGTTTGGCTTAAAAAATTACTTGTGGCGATCGCAATTCCCAAGCTGATAGGCAACATAACAGCCACAACCCAATTGCGAATTCGGTTTATATCTGAGCGGCGATGCAAGATCCACAACCCACCAAAAAATAACAGACAAAATATTGAGATCCCAACTACCAGCACCCAATTAACGCTTCTGACAAACTGCTGCAAAATCAAACTCACACCCCAAGTTGCCAGCAGTGTTTCTAGCGGTCGTCCATACAGATGCCGAATTACTCCTCGCTCCAGAATTAACCCCACTCCGGCTGCTACTATAAAAGCCATAATCAGGGCGAAAAAGATATAAAACTCAAACCAAGGTTCGCCTAGCTTTTTGAACCCATTTTGAACAACGAAAGTCGTATAAGCTCCCAGCATCATCAACTCACCGTGAGCCAAGTTAATCACGCCCATTAGCCCAAAGACAATCGCTAGCCCTAGCGCTGCAATTAACAAAACAGCGCCAATACTTATGCCGTTGAACAAGCCGTCAAGCAATCCTGCTAGCACACTTTCTCCACAAGCGAATGGAAAATAATTATCAGTTATTAGCGATCGCCAAACAGTTATCAGCGAACAGTCGTCACTGATAACTTGTTTGATTTAATCTCTATGCAGTCTTGTACTTGCCGCCCTTATTCGGATCAGACCAGTCACAACCATATCCCTTAGTTTCTTTCACAAATTGATTCCAGGGAAGTGGCTCAACGGCTGCATTAGTGGCATTTACAATCTCAAACATTCCGTCTTCTCTAACTTCCCCAATTCGCACAAATTTCGCTAAATGATTATTAGCATCTAGGGTAACAGTCCCCTCTGGGGCTTCAAACTTCTGACCGAAAGCCGCCGCCCGCACCTTGTCTAAATCATCTGCTGTACCAGCTTTTTCTACTGCTTGCTTCCACAGATAAACTGCAATGTAACCTGCTTCCATTGGGTCATTAGTTACCCGATCTTCGCCGTACTTTTGCTTAAAAGCGGCAACAAACTTCTGATTTGCAGGCGTATCAACAGTTTGAAAGTAGTTCCAAGCAGCGTAGTGACCTTTGAGATAATCTGGACCAATTGCCTTAACTTCTTCTTCAGCAATACTCACAGACATTGAGGGATACTTATCTGGCCCCAACCCCGCCCCTTGCAACTGTTTAAAAAATGCCACGTTGCTATCACCATTTAGGGTATTGTAAATAACACCGCCGTTGGGTAGAGCTTGTTTAATTTTGGTAATAATTGGTGTAACTTCTGTATTCCCCAATGGTAAGTAGTCCTCACCGACTGTCTTACCTCCTTTTGCTGCCAGTTGCGCTTTAATAATCGTATTCGCGGTGCGCGGAAAAACGTAGTCGGAGCCAATCAAGAAGAAATCTTTGCCCTTGTTTTGTAAAAGCCAATCAACAGATGGCTCAATTTGTTGATTTGGGGCAGCACCCGTGTAAAAGATATTTTTAGAACACTCTTGACCTTCATACTGCACTGGATACCAGAGCATATGATTTTTCTGCTCAAACACTGGCTTAACATTCTTCCGGCTGGCAGAAGTCCAACAGCCAAAAACGGCAACTACTTTATCTTCGTCAATTAGCTTAGTAGCTTTTTCCCTAAAAGTGTCCCAATTAGAAGCACCATCTTCAACAACGGCTTGAATCTGTTTGCCTAGCACTCCGCCTGCATTATTGATTTCCTCAATAGCCAGTTGTTCAGCGTCTACGACACTTTTTTCGCTAATCGCCATCGTGCCACTAAGCGAGTGCAAAATTCCGACTTTGATTGTGTCTCCACTAGCACCTGCATTCGTAGCACTCGTGTTCGATACAGGAGATGAAGCCGCCGTTGGATCGTTAGTATTTGTGTTGTTAGCACAAGCCTTTAAAAGAACACTGGTTCCTAATGTGGCGGAGCTATAGATCAGAAATTTACGTCTATTAAATCGTTTTGTCATATATAACCTACTATTTTCACTAAATTATCTGAATGCTTGATAGCTGATAATCTTAATGTTTAAATTGTGATATTAGTGTGATGCTTGTCACACAGATTGTATAATAGAATACTTTTTTTGGAGAGACTACTCTCCCATTCTGCTCAAAAAACTAATTTGCACAGTAGATAACAGCAGGGAAAAGCCTTTTTACTTGTTTGATAATGATTACGGCATCTATAATCCCGCTACTGCTTAGGTAGCTGTAGTTTGCTATGTGTCAGCGGCGTTGGCTGGTTAATTGGAAGCAAGTAATCAAAAAATTTGTCTAATCTAAGTAGATAAATACACAATTTGAATCACATAATGGTATATTAGGTAATGCAATGGCGAGCGTAGCCAAGTGGTTAAGGCAGTGGTTTGTGGTACCACCATCCGGGGGTTCAAGTCCCCTCGTTCGCCCTTTAATGCGATCGCACTTTAATTTAGTAAAGCGAGATCGCTTTTTCATTGTTGTTACTCAACAATCGCCCAGAAAATGTCTTTATCGCTTAATAAAAAATATCCCCTCCTTTATTTATCTGGGATTAACAGACATCGAAAAAGAAGAGGTAATTAAGTTATTTAATTTCTTGTAACAATTACTTGACAGATACAGCATCAATATCAACTGTCTTTGCTGTATTAGGAGTAGTATCACCTGTACTAGAAGTTGTAGTGTCTGTATTGCCCTTACGGGTTTTAACACCTTCAATCACCATCTGAGAAACCTCAGAAAGTAGCAGCGTAATCAAGAACACATCATCAATTTGACCCACAACAGGAAAAACATCGGGAAGTAGATCAATAGGGCTAACAAAATAAGCTAGCGTTCCTAAAATTGCCCACCACCGATATTTGGGGTTACGAAGCAGATTACGATACCAGTTGTATACTGCTTGGATCGAGAAATTCATAAGCTTATCCTCCAGTTACTTTTGATCTTGACAAAAAATGAGGCAAAATTCTGGTGGGAATAACCGCCCCAATTGGTCTGGAAGATTCTACTCTTGAGTGTGGGCTAGTTACTTACTCTAGATAGGTGCAATAAAAATTGAAATCGCTTATTAATCTCTACAATTGAAGTGCTTTGAGCGAGTTACAGAAGACAAAGCTTAAACATTGGGCTGAGGAATGGACGGAGGAAAGCAAACTAAGTGGATATCGTAGACATTTTTAGGAAAGGTGGCCCAGCCATGTGGCCGTTGCTAGCGTTGTCGATTCTCTCTTTGAGTGTGATTATCGAGCGCCTATGGTTCTGGTTCAAAATTTTGACGCAGGAAAGGGAGATTGTTGAGCGTGTCCTAAATGCAGCCCGTGACAACTGGGGAAGCGCTATGCAGATTGCTAGACGAGCCACAGATCAGCCAATTGGGAGGTTTTTATATGCTCCGTTACGTCTTTCTAAACCCGATCCAGAACTCTTCCGACTAGCACTGGAGGCAACGGCAGAAGACGAATTAGCATCAATGCGACAAGGCGAAAAAATTTTAGAAACGGTAGTTGCGCTTGCGCCATTATTGGGATTATTAGGCACGGTGCTAGGCTTAATTCGTTCTCTACGAAATATTCGTCTTGGCGATTTGGGAACGTCTTCGACAGCAGGAGTGACTTTAGGAATTGGGGAATCGCTGATTAGTACAGCAACGGGGCTAATTGTTGCGATCTTTAGTTTGGCGTTCTATCGCTTGTTTCAAGCTTTTGTCGTCAACCAAGTCAAAATTTTTCGCAGATCAGGGAGTGATTTGGAGTTGCTCTATCGGCAGTTTTGGCCGAATGTTCCCGTTAGCATGAGTTCACCACGCCCGGAAGCAACAGGCGAAGCTCCATTTGGATCACCCCGCAGAAGAGACAAAATTGATACGTCTGAAACGCCTGAACAGGGAAAAGTGATATTTGACAGTGCCGCAGATCAGGATTACCCTACACCACCGCGCTTAGAAACCAAAAAAGAAGGTTCAGATTCCTCAGAAATTTAGAATAGAACATGAATTTCAAAAAGATGGTATTTTTTGTTTTCTCCAACAGTTTCTCACAATGAAAATTAACCTAGATACTCCAGTTGAAGAAGTCCAAGTTCAACTGATTCCCCTGATTGATGTAATTTTTTGCATTCTGACGTTTTTTCTATTAGCGGCTTTGCAATTCACTCGTCAACAGGCGATTAATGTTGATTTACCCAAAGCCACGACAGGGACGACAGCCCAGATTAGAGATACGTTGATTGTTACAGTTGATTCTGTAGGGCAAATCTACGTCGAGCAAGAGCCAGTTACACAAGAGTTAATGTATCAAAGATTACAAGCTTATCGCGCTACAAATCCAGCTGGGATGATGATTTTAAATGCTTCTCGGACATCGAGTTACAACGATGTGGTGCAGGTATTGGATAGGATGCGGGAAGTGGGAGGCGATCGCGTTGCCTTAGCAACTTTACCCGGTACTGCCGAGCAACCAGCTGGTAATATTCCCTATATTCCCAATGCTCCTACTACACCCTTAGATCCCTTAGCCATTCCATCTGCTCCTATCGAGTCACCTTTACCTACTTCTCCGGGGCAGTTTCCCAATGGGCAAGGCAACACAATCAATCCCAGCAGTGTGCCAGCCTTCCCTACAGTACCAGCCCCCCAAGCTCCGACTTCTCCCCAAAGATAGTAATAGTTTCAGTCAATTTGTAGAGGAAAAACTCGAATTTCGTAAGTTAACTTGCTAATAGAATCAGTATTTAACAAATCGAAATTTGAGTTAAGGAGTTTACACTATGTTGGTAGATATTGCGATCGCATGGCTAGTTAGCGCCTCTAGTCTGCTACTGGTTACACAGTTGCCCATAGGAGTTGAAGTTGATAGTACGCCAAAGGCATATACTTCAGCAGCAGTTATTGGCATTGTAGCGGCTGTAGTAAATCCGATTTTAAGAGCCTTGTTTTTTATTCCAAATTTATTGACATTTGGATTACTATCTGGATTTGTCACATTTATTATTTCTGCCATAGCTCTAGGTGCTGCCGCGTCTTTGCTCCCAGGATTCCGCTTAAAGGCAGGCGTAGTCAGCGCTTTACTTGGTGCATTGGCTCTTTCAGTAGTTAGCAATTTGATTTACGGTTTTGTGTCCTAAATCAAATACATTGGTGTACGAATACCTCATATTTTTAAAGCGGTTGCCTTTGTGGTGAGCCGCTTTATTTTTGATTAAGTAGTTAGTTTATAAATTTTAAAGTGGGTAACTGAGTGCTACTACAAGATATCTCGGTTAGTAATGTTGAGTCGTCGCACCCCCCTAGCGCCCCTTAAAAAGTGGGGAATATAGCCCCATAAAAAAGGGGGTTGGGGGATCTCAAGTCTTAACCGAAAAGTATTGAGTGCTGCTACTCTGCCCACAACTAAAGTTCATTTTCTGATAGCTTAAGCCTGTTAAAACGGAATAAAAAAGAGTATTGCAACTTGAGTGTCAAAGTTAGCTGATTTGACTAGAAAAGTAGAGGATAAGTAATAAGACAAAAATTCAGAAAGATTAATAAAAGCTAATTACTAATTGCTCCTATAGGAAAAACTTTAAGCAGGAACTTCGATTTTATCGCTACCAGCAAGTTCAAAGGCAGCATGGATAGCTTGCAAGGCAGTAACCCATTGATCTTGAGCTACAACAGCGCTAATTTTAATTTCCGAAGTGGCAATCATTTGAATATTAATTTGGTGTTGAGCTAGCGCTGCAAACATCTTCGCGGCAACACCAGGTTGACCAACCATGCCTGCACCGACAATACTAACTTTAGCGATCGCACTATCAACAATAATTTCACCCCATTTTAGTTCTACTGCTGCTTGTTCCAGCGTTTTTTGTGCTGCTTCTGCATCTATCTGAGCCACAGTAAAAGCAATATCCCGCGTCGGAACGCCATCAATTACATGACAGCGCTGCGACTGAATAATCATATCAACACTGATATTGTGTTCAGCTAGTAGTCCAAACAATTTTGCTGCCATCCCTGGATGATCTGGCACTTGCCGAATCGCCAGACGAGCTTGATTGAGATCCAAGGCAACACCGCGCACTGGCTCCCCTGCTCCCCCGCTCCTCTGCTCCCCCTGACCCCTGACCCCTGACCCCTGTTCCCTAATTTCAAACGCCTGACACAGCGCCTCAATAGCGCGATCGCCATCTGTTGCATCAATTACACAGCTGACTTTCACTTCTGAGGTGGAAATCATCAAAATATTAACGCCAGCATCTGAGAGCGTAGCGAACATTTGCGCTGCTACACCAGGGCGGCCAATCATTCCCGCCCCAACAATGCTGATTTTGGCGATTTGCTGCTGTACCATCACTTCTGCTTCTCCGGGTGACGGGTTAGCAGTACGCAGCACAGGAGCGATCGCTGTTGCTACTGCTTCAGCCCGCTTCAAAATTGGTGTGGCTACGGTAAAAGCAATATCATTCGTATTGCCTTCGTGAATCGACTGAATAATCAAATCGACATCTAAATTTTGACGCGCAATTTCACCAAACAAACGTGCTGCGACACCAGGGCGATCGGGTACTCGCAACAAAGCTACCCTAGCTTGATCTGTGTCAAACTCCACCCCATCCACTGGGCGGGCAATTTCTAAATCATTTAGAGAGCGCGGCTGAGGCGTTGGCGAAATCACTCGTGTACCCGGTTCATCTGTCCAACTAGAGCGTACTACTAGCTCTACACCATAGTTACGGGCAATTTCTACAGCGCGGGGATGCAGCACTTTTGCCCCCAAACTGGCGAGTTCCAGCATTTCATCGCAGGTAATTTCCGCCATTAGTTGGGCATCTGGCACTAGGCGGGGATCAGTTGTCAAAATTCCTGGTACATCAGTGTAGATTTCGCAATAGTTAGCTTTTAAGGCAGCTGCGATCGCAACTGCTGAAGTATCAGAACCACCACGCCCTAGTGTTGTAATCTCCAATTCAGATGTACTACTGATACCCTGAAAGCCAGCTACAACAATTACTTTGCCATCCTTTAAATGCCGTTCAACTCGCTCTGGCTGGATATGCAGAATTCGCGCCCTTGTGTGTTCTGCCTCAGTCACAATTCCCACCTGTGCGCCAGTGAGCGAAATTGCTGGTTGCCCTAGTTCTTGCAATGCCATACTTAGCAGGGCAATTGTGACTTGCTCCCCAGTTGAAAGCAGCATATCCATTTCGCGGCGACTGGGATTAGTTGAGATTTGGTTAGCTAATTTGACTAATGAGTCTGTAGTTTTGCCCATTGCGGAAACTACCACTACAACTGAGTTTCCAGCTTTGACTGTTTTTAAAACGCGCTCTGCAACCGAGGCAATGCGTTCAACTGAACCAACAGACGTACCACCATATTTTTGGACAATTAACGCCATAACTCTTATCCCAACAACCGTTCCTATGAAGTTTCAACCGAAGTACAGCGTCAAATTTTAGGTACGCTGGCAAGCATTAAACATCAATTAACTTTATTTAAGTTATCAAACTGAGTTGCAACGAAACGAGTTAACTTTACATTCTGTTTTCTATTTGGCTGATCTGTCTATAGGATATGCCTTGAGCTAGTTGCTATTGTCTATTCCCGCCGTAGCTCATTTTAGGCGATCGCACTTTGAAGCTAAGGTTGAGCGATCGCCTGTGTAACACCATTATCCAACTCCAAAGGCTCACCGTTCGCCCTCAAAACGTCATTTTTCAAGCTCAAAGGTTGAGCATCCGAGTTCAGAACTCCAGCATACTCCTGCAAAGAAGCAAGCTACAAGCAAGGATCTCGAAACTTCAAGCAAGGATCTCGAAACTTCAAGATCAACACTCCCAATTTGAGCTTCACAACTGCAACGTCCGAGTTCAGAACTCCATCGTTGAAGCTTAGAACTTGACTTTTGCTGCTTTAAACTGAAGCGATCGCATCTAGCGCACATTTGCTTTATTTAGATAGTCTTCAGCCGTGACTAATTAGTCCAAATCGTCGCTATTTTACTTTACGTATATTGACATATCTCAATATATTGATGTTTGGTTATGTTGTCAGCAAATCTTTGCTCAAACTTTAAATAAAACTCTTTATTTTGACTACTACTTCATTAATTCTTTAAATTTTAACCACAAGTTTAGTTTTAATATTGATCATTAGATACAGCAAACAATTTGTATTTGTCAATCGAATTCAGTTGTTCGTTGTTATATTTGCTGTGTCTAGAAACGAAGAATTTTGGGTTTAGAAATTAATAATTGCAACGAACAATTGGATACTTATACTAACTTTTATGAGGAAAAACAACTATGGCAACCATTAATGGTATGCCTGGAAACGACAATTTAACAGGAACTGCACTTGCTGATTCCTTATTTGGTTTGGGTGGCAACGATAATTTAGTTGGGTTAGCTGGTAACGATAAACTGTTTGGTGGTGGTAGCAACGATACTCTTAGAGGTAACGAAGGCAGCGACATTCTAGAGGGTGGTAATGGTGTTGATAAGCTGTTTGGAGGTGCAGGCAACGACACGCTTAGAGGTAACGAAGGTAACGACACTCTAAATGGCGGTAATGGGAGTGATTTCTTAAACGGTGGAGGTGGTAACGATATTTTGTTTGGTGGAGATGATACAAGCAACAATACCCTCAATGGCGGGGTGGGCAACGATACCCTCAATGGTGGATTTGGTAGCGATATTCTGATTGGCGGTGATGGATTCGACTCTCTTGTTGCTGGTATTGGTAATTACTCAAACAGTGAATTTCCCTACTATTCCCGTGACTTTTCTGGCAACAATAAGCTTGATGGAGGGGCGGGTAACGATACCCTTCAGGGAGGGGTTGGTGATGATACCCTGATTGGCGGTGATGGATTCGACTCTCTTATTGCTGGTATTGGTGACTACTATGGTGGGAGCTTTTTCGCCAGGGTTTCTGGTAACAATAACCTCAATGGAGGGGCTGGCAACGACACTCTCAAGGGAGGAGCTGGCAACGATACCCTGTTTGGCGGCTCAGGCAACGACTCTCTCATTACTGGTTTTGGTAGCAGTTCCAGCGAAAGCAGCTCCTTTACCTTTTCTGGCAATGATTACTTTGATGGCGGGGCTGGCAACGATACCCTTCAGGGAGGGGCTGACAACGATACCCTGATTGGCGGTGATGGATTCGACTTGCTCGTTGCTGGTGTTGGTAGCCTAAGATTGGGCTACAGCATTGAAATCTTTTCTGGTAACAATTCCCTTAATGGAGGGGCTGGTGAAGATACTCTGGTTGAAGCGCTGAATAGCGATACCCTGATTGGTGGTAGTGGCGATGACACCCTTACTGGTGGCGCGGGTGCTGATACTTTTAGATTTTTATCTCCGTCAGAAGGTATTGATACGATTACAGACTTCTCTATTGGACAGGGGGACAAAATACAAGTTTCGGCTGCTGGGTTTGGTATTGCCGTAGGTGATACTAGCAGCTTCTCTTTCAGTGGCAATGTTCTGTATTTTGATTTTGATTCAATAGCTTTGGCAATCCTCCAGCCTAATTCAGGATTTAGCCCTAGTGCTAATATTGAGGTTGTCTAGAGATCGCGTTTCAAGTTGGGGCAATCTGATTAAGGTTGCCCTAAGCTGTTTTATGCAGTAATAATCTACGATTTATCATTTACAGCAATTTGAGATCAAACCAACTACAAAAAGAGCTATCTAATAGGCTCAAAGAAAAGCCCACAATGATTAAACCAATTGAGAGCATTTTCATCCGTAATCGCATTTACAGCCATAGTAATT
>JAHHHE010000118.1 GCA_019359535.1 Gloeocapsa sp. UFS-A4-WI-NPMV-4B04 | reverse complement strand
ATGAGCATAAGAAAGGCAAATGCTTCAAGATTTGTAATTCCACATCCATTGCTCTACCTACCTTATAGAGTTTTATCCTTCACTTATTTTATCTATTATATTCCGGAATCTGACATAAGAGGGATAACCGAGCCAGAAGTCCACAACTTGCTGCAAGCGATTTCCAACCTAGCGGTAGCTGGTAGTCAGTTAGGCTTGGACTTAATCAATACTAAATCTATAGAGTATGAACCTTATCGGGGACATTTCCGCTCTGGGTTTGACAATCCAGAAGCGCTCTTGGCTGAATATGGCTGGGAAGCGGAGGTAATTCAGCCAGGAGAGGAGGGAGCTAATTTTGGTCGTTACCCCTATCAACTACCGTCCCGCGACATTCCCAATGTGGGACGCGCATTTTTAATCAAAGCAAAAAAGAAAGGTTAGATTACCTAAGAATCTATTACAGCCGCAGTTTCATGGTAGGCAGAGCGTTTAGTTTTGCACTTAGGCTGATACCAGCTAGCTCTAGTTATGCAATCGCTTCTGTGGATGACATTCGACCTCGCTTTCGGCACGACTTTGGCACGAAGATTACTCGTAAAGGGGTAGACCTGTTGTCTGGCAAGGAACTGATGCGCATAAACAGCGATAAAGTCTACTGCCGCTACACATAAGGAGCGCTGAAACTTACGGCGGCTAAACGAAACGTAATGGAACGCACAAGAGATTTATGCTCATTTATTAGCCTACAACTTACTGCGAACTGTGATGTGGGAGGCAGGAATGCGCTGCATAAAGTTGACCCGTTGCGCTTATCTATTCAAGGAACTCGCCAGCATTTAGACACTTTTATCCCACAGCTAGCCTTTACTTCAAATCGAAAACGAGTTCAACTGATATCTTGTTTTACTCAAGATAATCGTTCATAAACTGGTGCTGGAACGTCGCCCCAAAGCTTACCCTTTAATGACGAAACCCCCTCAAATCCTGCGCCAGGATTGTTTCGCCGAAGAGCGCTTTTCGTTAACATAGTGCCATTCGCTTTAAACTCATCTCGTCTAGCTTATATTTTGAGTCAGTTAGCAGCAGCTATCAAAATTAAGAGTACAGAATGATACTGTTGGCAAGTTCTTTCACCCCCTCGCACTCGCTATTATGACGAGCATTTCTCCAGTACAAGCCCAAATTAAAGTACATAGAGAGCAATTTCCAGCCTTAGCAAATAAGACTTATTTTAACTACGGCGGCCAAGGGCCGATGCCTCAAGCAGCAATGGAGGCAACAATTAATGCCCAAGAATATATGCAGCTACGGGGCCCCTTTTCAACAGAGGTTAATGCGTGGATCGCCCAAGAAGTTGAGGAAACTAGAATTGCGATCGCATCTGTTTTAAATGCCCCGCCTGAAACAATTACTCTAACCGAAGATGTCACGGTTGGCTGCAATATCGCTATGTGGGGCATCGACTGGCAAAGCGGGGATCATCTGTTGTTATCAGATTGCGAACACCCAGGCATCGTAGCAACAGCACAAGAAATTAAGCGCAGATTTGGGGTAGAAATTTCGATATGTCCGCTCATGGCTACTTTAAACGATGGCGATCCTGTTGATGCGATCGCCCAGCACCTAAAACCAAATACTCGCCTAGTGGTAGTAAGTCATATTCTCTGGAACACTGGTCAAGTTTTGCCACTAGCTGAAATTGTCAAAGTATGTAGGCAACACAATAGCTCTAAGCCAGTAAGAATTTTAGTAGATGCTGCTCAATCTGTTGGCTTATTACCCTTGAATTTAACTCAATTAGGGGCAGATTTCTACGCCTTCACGGGTCATAAATGGTGGTGCGGCCCCCCTGGTGTAGGTGGTTTGTATGTACGTCCAGAAGCACGAGAAAGCTTGCAGCCTACATTTATTGGTTGGCGTAGCATTATTACTGATCCTGAAGGTAAACCTGGAGGTTGGCAACCAGACGGGCGACGTTATGAAGTCGCTACTTCAGCTTTTGGACAGTATGCAGGATTACGGGCTGCGATCGCAACTCATCAGCAATGGGGAACCTCTGAGGAACGTTACCAGCATATATGTCAATTAAGTCAGTACCTGTGGCAACGCTTAAATGGGCTAGCTGACATCAGTTGTCTACGAATTGCCCCACCACAAGCAGGGCTTGTCTCTTTCCAAATAACCAATAACAAGCCACAATCCAGCCGTAACCTAGTGCAATTTTTGGAGAAACAGGGCTTGCTAACAAGAACAATTCTCGCTCCAGACTGTGTAAGAGCCTGCGTTCATTACTTTACTTTAGAGTCTGAGATTGACCACTTAGTAGAGGAAATTCAAAAATTTTGCCAAATGTAGAGATTTTAGGTTTTAGTAGTGGTCTAAACATCCAAAATCAAAATGGCAAATCGACCAATTTTATATGTAGCTATCACTAATCACGGCTTTGGTCATGCTACCCGGACTGCATCTGTCGCCGCAACTATTCAGCAACTTTGTCCAGAAATACTGCTGATTATGGTAACAACCGCACCGCGTTGGTTGCTAGAGTCGTACATTACAGGAGATTTTATCCATCGTCCGCGTGCTTTTGATCTAGGCGTAATCCAGGCAGATAGCTTGACAATGGATAAAGCCGCCACACTGGAAAAACTACAACAAATTCGTACTCAGCAGCGATCGCTTGTCGCCGGGGAAGTCAACTTTATCCGTCAAAACCGTGTTGGGTTAATTTTGGCAGATATCCCGCCTTTGGCAGCAGTTATCGGCAAAACATCAGGCGTTCCCTGTTGGATGATGAGTAACTTTGGCTGGGACTTTATCTATCAAGCTTGGGATGATGAATTCGGTGAAATTGCCGATTGGATCGGTGATTGTTACAGCCAATGTGATCGCCTATTTCGTCTGCCTTTCCACGAACCGATGAGTAGTTTCAAAGATATTACAGATGTTGGTTTACCTGGCGGTTCTCCTCGCTACAGTGTGGACAATCTACGCTCCAACTGGGGTATAACTACACCCATCGCTCAAACTGTGTTGCTTACTTTCGGCGGTTTGGGTTTGCAGCAAATTCCCTATAACAATTTGAGATACTTTCCCGATTGGCAATTCATTACTTTTGACCGCATTGCCCCCGATTTACCCAATTTAGTCAAAATTACTGATCACAAATACCGCCCAGTAGATTTCATGCCTATATGTGGGCGTATAGTTTCCAAGCCTGGTTTTAGTACGTTTGCTGAAGCTGTCAAACTGGGAGTGCCGATCGTTTCTATGACACGCGATGACTTTGCGGAATCTACTTTTTTAATCGAAGGTATTACCAATTACAGCCAGCATCAAATTGTTACATCAACCGAATTTTTCCAGGGTAACTGGGATTTTCTAAATCAATCACCACAACTGCCACAACAATCACAATCAATTGCTATAGATGGAAATGAAGCGATCGCTGATGCTGTAATTAAATACTTCCAAGCTTATTGATATATGCACTACCAACAGCTACTCAAAATTTCTACAACTGGCAAATCTTTGTACAAAATCACTCCTAAGATAGAAGCGATAGTTACCCAGTCCGGAGTCGAAACAGGGCTTTGTACTTTGTTTTTACGTCACACTTCAGCGAGTCTAATTATTCAAGAAAATGCCGATCCTGATGTACTGAAGGATTTAGCTAACTTTATGGCAAAACTTGTGCCAGAGTCAGATCGCTATATTCATAGTGCCGAAGGAGCAGATGATATGCCAGCTCACATCCGTACAGTTCTTACCCACACTTCAGAGCAAATCCCCATTGCTCAAGGTCAACTTGTGTTAGGAACTTGGCAAGGAATTTACATTTGGGAACATAGACAGCGAAGTCAATTTAGAGAACTTGTTGTGCATATTGCGGGTAATTAATATCAAGTCTAAGGCACACCGTTGCGGTTTTTTGCGGACAATGAACAATTAACAGTTTATAGCCTAACAGCACATACTTCAGCGGACGGATTTACACTTTGAATCATAACCCTAGCGTATCGCTCCGTTCCGTTGCAAGCCATTAATAGGCATAAGCTTAATAACGTTACCTAAACAACCAAAGCCTTAATATTTTCTTGAATATCTGGCTCTACTTTTTGCCAACTTCTGGCAGTGTTAAAGCCCATATTGGTTTTAGCAATTTCTAATAACGAGTCATCAATTGAGTACGTCTTGTTTTCTCGTAACCAAATTAGGATCTCTGCTAAGTGCCAAATAGAAGGTGTACCTTTATAAATAGGTATTGGAGGTCCTAGCTCACTTTTTACAATGAGATTCCTAATATTTTGTCGAGTACATCCAAGAATTTTAGCTGCATCTGTCAAACCGACCAAATCTGGCGTTGCTTCAATCAAAGTAGCATGCGGAATAACTTTTTTTACATCAGTAATAGCGCTCTTAATAGCTTCGTAAGCTGACGAGGCCTGACGAATAAAATTCAGTGCAATGCGCCCTTTCTCCCCAACTCCAATTAAGGCATCATCACACCCACTTTCATGTAGTTGCTCAACATAATCATTAGGATCAGTCTGGGAGTTTTGGAGATTAAACTTTAAAGTAAAGTCATACTCGTTCATTGCTCATTCCTCCTCTTCGCAAGGATTATCTACGTTGTTGTGCTTTGTACAGTTATCTACTATTCGACGAATCTGCTTGGCGTGATTCCCTGAGCTTTTTGGGGTACTCCAGATACTAGATATACAAAAATTCCCACACCTACACTCTTTATCGTTGTAAGGGCAATAGATTTTACCCCAAGCATGTGCCCCACCAACATCAACGCGCCATCCATTTTGTTCAGCATACTTCAATGCCGGCTCAATCTCTGGCTTTGAGTGAGATCGTCTTGCTATAACAACCTTTATTTATACAGGCTAGATCCATAAATGAGTGATTGTCAAGTGACAACCATTTAGAAATGTCATTAAAGGAGAATACGCTAATGGTTCCCTGATACAAAATATCTAGTCTAAAAATTGCAGTCTAAAATGAGTATTCAAGCCGACGTAATATAAAGAAATGAAAATTGCGGATTTAATTACCTGGTTTGAAAATTGGGCAAATCCGGCTTGGCAAGAAAGCTGGGATAACTGTGGCTGGCAAATTGAACCAGGAGTGTTAGAACAACCAGCGCGGGTGTTGATTTGTTTAACGCCGACGTTGGCAGTGATCCATGAAGCGATCGCTCTTCAAAATTCCGGTACTCCAGTCAATCTAATTTTTGCCCACCATCCTCTAATATTTAGCCCATTGAAATCGCTACGCACTGGCAATGCGATCGCCGAAATAACTAGGCTAGCTTTCACGCACAATATTGGTATTTATACGGCTCACACCAACTTTGACCAAGTGCAAGATGGTACAGCTGACGTGCTAGCAAGTTTGTTAGAACTAAAACAAGTAACTCCGATTGTGCCAACTCAAGCAGGAGTGGGATATGGTCGTGTCGGGAAATTAAACCCTAGTTTGACGCTACAAGAGTTACTAACTCAAATCCAAACTAAGCTTGCTCCACCTAATTTAATCTTCTCTCCCACAGAAAATTTACAGCAAAGAATTAATCGAGTAGCAGTTCTAGGCGGATCAGGAGCTAGCTTTATCTCAGACGTTGTGAAAACAGGCGCTCAAGCTTATCTGACTTCTGATTGTAAATTTCATCAATTTCAGGAAAGTCGCGATCGCGGTTTAATATTAATTGATGCTGGACATTACGCCACCGAACGCCCCGCTTGCGATCACTTGGTAGCAAAGTTCAATTCTCTAGACGTGGATTGGGTACAATTAAGTCAAAAGGATGAGGATTTCCGCCAGTTTCACTTTAAAGATTAACGAGTAAATCTAAATCTAGAAAGATGAAGAGCCGAAAGAGAATGAGTTAAGATTAAATGTATAAATACATCAAGCCAAAAGTAGAGTCCCTAGACTCTAAACCAATGCTACTCAAAATGGGTAGGCAAACTAGCTAGATGCATTGCAGGGCAAGAGTAGGAGGTTTAAAAATTCAGGCAATGGCTAAAAATCGATAGCAATTAATGGCTTGGTCTAGGCGAACGTCCACATCCCTGTCGTCGATAACTTAAATTTTTCCTGTATTTTTCGTAAAATGGTTGTCTTACACTCAGAACTAACCAACAGCTAGCGACTCAGAAATTAAATGAACCTGAAAACGCCAAAAAAGTTGCTAGCTGGAATTTTACCACACGCCCTAAAACGTGAGGTAAATTTAATCACAACGAGTGATATGTACTGGGGTCAAGCTCAGGAATCCACAGAATTAAAACTACATTTAAAAGGGCAGAAACAATACATGCTACACCGCAAGATTTATCAACTGTGTGGCGACGGGCGTGAGGTATGTGTGTTCTTGCGGGACCAGCAACGCTGGATTGAACGCGCCCGCATCATTGATGTTGAAGGGGATTTAGTCACCTTACGCTATGAAACAGATGAAGAAGACGAAATGTGTTCTTGGGAAGAGATGGTTCGTTTAGAAAGCATTGGTGCTGTGACTCAGAAATTAGCTTCAGTGCCACGAGGCAATGTTGAACCTCTTGTTTCTGAAGATTGCCCAGAAGCCGAGCGAATTCGTCATCGTCCTACAGACTCGAACCCAGATTAAGGACATTCAGGACTAGGGGTTAGGAAAGACAATTTGCTCTTCTTCCCCTGTCCTATTTAATAATGAATTAAGTAGCATGGGGATCAGGGTCGCTAAGGCGTTCAAAAGCAGGACAGTAGCCTTCAGGTGTAACCTTAAAGTTAAATAAAGGAGAAGCGGGGTTTCCACAGCGTTGCCCTCGTTGGAAACGACAAGTGCCGCAGCACTTCATATCAGCCCAAATCAGGCGATCGCTACTTTGATTTAGTAACTCTCTTTGTGACAAACCCCGCAATACTAATTCCTGTCCTTGCCAACGCGCTTCTACTAAACCAGTATCAGCAAAGGAGCGCCACCGGGGATCAGCAATAATCGCTTCAGGTAGAGCAATTGTTACAACCGCCCCTAACTCATTTAATTCACCTTCATAATTAGTCTCTGGTGGTGCTGGTTGGAGGAATGTCTCTCCAATCGGTAGTTCTACCAATGTTCCAGCCTGGGGAGAATGCAAATGATAGCGATTTTGCAACTCTTCTAGGCTGGTGAGATCTGCTAGGTAAGTGGGGGAACCATGAACAAAAATAACGTGCTGTGGTCGCAAGTTATGGATTAGCTGAGTAATACCAGAACCGTCACTATGCTGGGCGAGGAGATAGGTTTCAACGTTGGTGAGTCCAAAATTATCAATTTCAATTGGCTGACCAGGTTTTTCCGGCAGTAAAATAACCCAAGGACCAGTTTCTGGTTGACAGTATTCATTTAAATCAACTGTTTCATCCGTGACGATAATGCAGGGATGTCCGACATTATTTCGCTGATCAGGCTGCAAACGGCGCATCCGAGGACGTACTCGCTCATCCCAAAATAAGGGTTGGTGTTTGGCAAAGTTCTGTACGGAGGCGGGCAGGTGCGGTAATAATTCTAGGTAAGCATCGCAGCCCATAGCGACAGTACCATCAACCCATATATCGAGATCTCGACCTGTAAAGTTGTGATGACTCCGTAGCAGCATGATAATTTCTTGTCCTAGTCCCAAGGTAGGTGTGGGAATTAGGACAGAGTGGGAATTAGCGATCGCGCGATTAATGCGCTCTACGAGTTGATTCTCTTGGGTACGGCGGTGCGGATGACGAGTTGTGCCATAACTGCCCTCAATAATCAGTACATCGGGTTCCAAGCCCCGCAATTCCTCTAAAGGTAAACCCTCTGCTAACCGTGAGTTTGACAAGAAAAAATCACCCGTATACAACAGCGTATAATTTCGCTGCGATGTGGTATACGTCAATAAAATCGCTGTAGCTCCCGGTAGATGTCCGGCAGAAAATAATTCAGCACTCAAGCCATCTTGAAATTCGACAGGCGATCGCAACGGTAAAGCCTGACAAAATTGGGGAATGTTTTTAAAGTCTACTTCTGGCCAATTGAGCGATAGTAACTGAGTTGTTACTTCACTAGCATATATAGGTAACTGCGGAAAAGCTTGATGGAGTGCCAGTAAGCCTCTAGCATGATCTGAATGGGCATGGGTACACAGCACTATATCTGCTGGTAATGGTTGTTTTAACTGTTGCAACAGTGAAATATCTGCTAACCCACAATCAAGTAAAATCCGGTGTGGCCCCATCCGCACCAGCAAACACACACCTTCATCAACATGGTGGACACCATAAGGCAAACATTCAAGTTCTGAATTTGTCTCCTCTACCTTGATGCGGGAGGATACCGCCCGATCATCACTCATGCTTTCCTCCCCTTAAACCATATGCTGGTTAAGGGCAATCTGCAAATTGACACTCCCTACACTAATGCAAGGGCATTTTTGCATCTAGATACTTGCTCGAATCGCCTCTGCTTCAGTGGGCAGAACCATTACCGTGATAGTTTTCTGAATCGTAAAATCCATTTTTAGTGCCAAAAAATAGACACAATACAGTAAAAATGGCCGTTAATCCCACTAAAATTAATTTTACATCCATGTTTGTGTTACTCCTTCTCAAAATTTCAGATTCTGGCAACTTCTACTGCTGATTTTTAATTCAGACAGTTATCACATTACCAGATACTACTTTGTCTTAATTTTGCTAAATTGCTTCTGTGAATTCAACTACATTTAGTCAGATTGTAGAACCGAACTGGCTAGCGCGTCCATCTACCTCAGTTGCCCCCGATTTACTCGGTTGTACACTTGTGCGCCTGCTACCTAATGGAGAAATTATTAGAGGGTTGATTGTGGAAACCGAAGCCTATGCGCCAGGTGATCCAGCGTTTCATGCCTACCGACGACGCACAAACCGTAACGATGTATTATTTGGTCTAGCTGGCAGAAGTTACATTTATTTGATTTATGGCATATATCATTGTTTTAACATTGTGACAGATCAAGACGGGATTCCGAGCGCAGTTTTGATTCGAGCTTTGCAGCTGTTATCATTACCCGCAGGAATTGACCTTGATTTAAACCAAAACCTAGCTAAAAAAATTGCTGCTGGGCCTGGGAAGCTGTGCCGTGTGATGCAAATTGACCGCAGTTTAAATGGTAGCGTTCTGCAACCTGGTGCATTGTGGCTAGAGCATCGTAGCTCGGAATTTCAACAGCAGCTTGATAGTCAGGCAATTACCTTTGTCCAAACTACTAGAATTGGTCTAACGCAAGGTATAGATTTACCCTGGCGGTGGTACATCAGCGACTGCCCTGCTGTTTCTAGACCTTGAAAACTAAATAATGAAACTTCGACCCCGTAAGCAATTCGCTCAACATTGGCTCAAAAGCGATAAAGCGCTGAATCAAATAATTCAGGCAGCAGAAATTACTAAGAACGATCAAGTATTGGAAATTGGTCCCGGAACAGGCATTTTAACTCGTCGCTTATTGCCGCTTGCCCAGTCTGTTCTTGCCGTTGAAATTGATCGCGATTTGTGCCAATTGTTAACTAAACAACTAAGACAAGTTGAAAATTTTTTACTACTACAAGGTGATTTTTTAACGCTAGATTTGTCTGCTTGTCTGGCTTCATTTCCAGCCTTTCAAAAGCCTAATAAAGTTGTTGCTAATATTCCTTACAACATCACTGGGCCAATTCTAGAGAAACTGTTAGGCAGGATTTCCAACCCAGCAGCAGAACCATATGATTTGATCGTGCTATTGGTACAAACAGAAGTAGCAGAAAGACTGTACGCTAAACCAAGCTCAAGAGCTTTTGGAGCGCTATCGGTACGGGTACAATATTTGGCAGAATGTGAGCTAATCTGCACTGTGCCAGCGAGTTCTTTCTCGCCTCCACCAAAGGTAGATTCAGCCATCGTGCGGTTACGTCCGCTTAAATCTTCAACAGCAGCACTTGATCCTCAGTATTTAGAGACTTTGGTAAAGTTGGGGTTTGCCGCTAAACGCAAAATGTTACGAAATAATTTGCACTCAATAGTAGACCGCGATCGCCTTAGCCAATTGCTGGAACAATTAGAAGTAAATCCTCAAGCCCGCGCTGAAGACCTCAGCGTAGCTCAATGGGTAGCTTTAAGTAATAGGCTAGACGAGGTTACAGGTGAAAGAAACGATCTTTCTGACCCCTAGCCCCTAGCCCCTAGCCCCTAGCCCCTAAAAATGCGTTCTTACTCCTTGATTGCTCCTGCCAAAATCAATTTATATCTAGAGATACTTGGCGATCGCTCGGATGGTTATCATGAGCTTGTAATGGTGCTGCAAAGCATTGATTTAGCAGATCGGGTAGATTTACGTGCATCTAGCACTGACACTATCCGCGTTCGCTGTGATTATCCTGATGTGCCTCAAGACAAAAGCAACCTTGCTCATCAAGCTGCCCAGTTAATGGCAACACAATTTCCTGATGCTTTTGCTCAGTATGGTGGTGTAGAAATTACTATCCACAAGCGGATTCCTGTAGGCGCTGGGTTAGCCGGGGGATCTAGCAACGCCGCCGCAGTTTTAGTGGGGCTAGATTTAATGTGGAAGTTGGGATTAACGCAGTCAGAAATCCAAGAATTAGCAGCCCAACTCGGTGCAGATGTGCCTTTTTGTATAGCGGGTGGAACTGCGATCGCAACTGGTAGGGGCGATCAACTCTCTCCTCTACCCAGTTTAGATAACTTATATCTAGTGCTAGGGAAATATCGCAATGTTGCAGTTTCTACAGTTTGGGCTTATCAAACTTATCGGCAGCAGTTTGGCAATTCCTACGTTGCTGATAGCCAGAGTCTAGAATCTCGTGCTTCAGCAGTACATTCTGGGCCAATGGTGAAAGCTATTATCCATGAAGATGGAGTCCAAATTGGTCAAAGACTTTACAACGATTTAGAGCGAGTAGTATTGCCAGAGTACCCCCAAGTGCTGCAACTGCGGCAGGTATTTCAAAATGCTGGCGTTTTGGGAACCATGATGTCTGGCTCTGGTTCAACAGTGTTTGCGCTATGTGAATCTTACAACAACGCCCAACAAGTTCAGCAACAGGTAAGAGCGGCAATTCCTGACCCTAATTTAGACTTATGGTTAGCTCAATTTACCAGTACGGGTATTCAAGTTGCCTCTACAAGTAAAAATTAAAGCCAAGTGTTTTAACAAAGTAATACACAATCAATTTTTAACTCTGGAAAATAATTATGAATAACCAAACACAGAGTGACACAGCTATTAAGCCAGCTAAGAAGGCTGAAACAAGTCCTTTGCGCTGTTTAACGGGAGCGGTGATTGCGGGAGCGCTGACAACCGGACTTTACTCTCTCACAATGTCTATTGCTAAAAGTTTTGCTGCTAAACCTATTCACTCTGACAATGAAATTGTCGTCAGGCTTAGTATTGCTATTCGTACTTTGGTTGTTGGAGTAAGTACGATGGCTACTGGTATTTTTGGCTTAGTCGCTGTTGCTCTAGTGGCTCTTGCTATTCAAATTTTTGTGCAGCAGCTAACACAAAAACAAACTCCACCTTCGGATGTAAATTAATTTAGAGCGTCTAGCCGCTACTCTAGCGAGCGCCTTCAGCAACCTAACGTGGAATGCCAAAGACGATCGCGCATTCTCACATAAAATCTTGCTGTGAGCGGTCTTCTTGTGATTTTTGAGGCTCAATTTTTAATTGCTTAGTAATTCTTATTTTTAGCTAAATTTTTCCCCATTCATTCCCCATCGTTTCCACAGGACAGTTGATCTTTTCCACAGAAGCATAGACGTTTTCCACAAGCTGCAACGGTAGGTAATGGTTTATGCGTCTAGCTGTGGATATTTATTTAGCTTACTTAGGGGTTCAGAACTACGCAGATTTTGTAAAGATATGTAACAAATATCTAGATGAAATGCTGATTCTCTCGTAAGCATTTCGTTTCAGGTAAGTCTGTTGTAACATTTTGCAACATTGACAAGGCAGGGCAGGAAGCAGACAATAATTCGACTTACCTATTCAGGTGGTTCAAGGGTTTACTTGAAATAGGGAAAACAGGAGGACTGCCTTAGTCAAGCGCCCAAAGGTATGTAATTTGAAGAGTGGAATTTATTGTTACCTTGTTATTTACTTGTCTTAGAGGAGATTCTGTATGAACACCACCGTTAGTATTTTGACCGAGATTCCTGAAGAATTACACGAATCACTCAAAAGCTACTTAGAAACACATCCTGACTGGGATCAAGATCGAGTGTTTACAGCAGCGCTGTCATTGTTTTTGCTTCAAAATGGCAATGGCGATCGCCGTGCAGTGAGAGTTTATTTAGAAAGCTTGTTCCACAGAGTTACTTAAATGAGCCGAAAATCAAGTTTAAAGCAAGAAACTAGCGGTGTTGGGTAATCCTAAAATTAATCAAAATCGACACCCCTAATTCTTTTTATCCCCCTCAAACAATATGTACTACCAATTGAGAGTTAACATTTAAAGTTTGAGGCATTTTTGATGCTAAGTTGCTTTCAGATATCCCAAAGTAATGGCTCGTTACACATCTGAACGCAACTTGCTATCAATACACAAGCTTTGAGCACTAAACGAGTACAAGTGAAGCAAAGTCTAAAACAGCTACCCTGTCTCTAATGCAGTAACTAAATTAATATTTTACTGCTAGGTTTGATCAGGAGCTTCAAACTTATAGCCCACCCCACGCACTGTCTGAATCAAAATTGGCTGAGTTACATCAATTTCAATCTTTTTACGGATTTGACCAATATGAACATCTACAACCCTCTGATCGCCGACATATTCGTAGTCCCACACTTCTTGAATTAACTCTGATCGCCGCCAAACCCGACCTGGATGGCTAGCTAAAAAGCGTAAAAGATCGAATTCAAGAGCAGTTAAAGGTATCAGCTGGTTATTGAGTGTCACTTCCCGCCGCTCTGGATCAATCATCAGCTTCTCAAAGGTCAGACGTTGCTTTTCTACTGTACTGACAGATCGCTGACGCTTTAAAATAGCTCCGACTCGGACTTCTAATTCCGCCAGACTAAATGGCTTAGTTAAATAGTCATCTGCACCTTGAGAAAAGCCGCGAATTTTATCTGCTTCGTCAGATCGACTCGTGAGCATGAGGACAAAAACTTTAGTCATCGTTTGCATTTGTTCGCACAGATTGTAGCCGAGCGCGTCTGGTAAATTTACGTCTAGAATTACTAAATCTGGGTTAAATTGCTCAAACACTGCAAGGGCAGTCTTTCCGTCTTCGGCAGACTCTACTTGATAGTTCTGCTTAGACAAAAAGCGTTGGATTAAATTCCGAATTGCAGGATCGTCATCAACGACAAGAATTTTGGCAAGAGCCATAGCCATCACATTGCACAACAAATGAAAAGGATTAACAAGCTGATCAGAAAGGCGTTAGAGTTGGGGGCTAACAATATCTACAAGGCTAAGGCAATATATTCCTGATTACCCTGATGATAAATTATTCAGCATCTTAGACAATTATCAGCTTAGAACGAGGGAATGCCAATAACTCTTACTCGTTTATGTATTTATGGAGTTGCTACTACTATTTAATTTTTGTCACTCACCTTTATAGAACAAGGGGAAGGGGAGACAAGGGGAAAAAGAAAAACTCCCCGTGGTCATTCGGTTTTTGTTGCTCCCGACTAAAGCCAGTGGAGAAAAAAATTGTTTCCAGACACGTAATGTGAAAGACAATACGCCCTTGCGAGAAAAGCCCCTATCTTTAAATATGGGTTTTCACCTTGTCCCCTTTTCCTCTGCTGCACCCTCTCCACTCACGACTCGCTACTATTTTGTCAGCTTCTACTGTTGAAGATAAAACACGGGAGTTGTTGGCATATGTTAAATTGGCTATGGGTAACAGTAGCCAGTCGTTAAATTAACTAAGTTAGAACTTGATAAGGGAAGACAATTTAATTTTACAAGTCATTTCGATTAGCCTAGAACCTAAAATCATTATTCCTTTTCCACTGGCTGCCTCTGACTGAGGCTAAGACTAGAGAGTCACATGAGCGATCAAACTAACTACGAAAAGCTTGGTGTAACAGAAGACGCTACATTCGACGAGATTCAGGAAGCTCGTAGTCGCCTCCTACAGCAATATAGTGGCGATCGCAAGCATCTAGAAACCGTTGAAGCGGCTTACGATGCGATTTTGATGGAGCGCTTACGGATGCGCCAAGAAGGTAAAATTAAAGTGCCAGAAGGTATCCGTTTTGCCGAACGCCTGTCGCAAATTCCTCCTAAAGAAAGCAAAACTCCCGCTAAACAATCACCTGCGTGGCTCCAAAATCTCCGCGATACGCCGAGCTTAACAGACGTTGTATTGCCTGGCAGTTTGTTTTTGGGCTTGAGTGCGCTAAGTGTATTTTACACTGCTGCTAGTATGCAAATTTTGCAGCTGGAGTTAATTGTTGGTGTTGGCTTGAGCGTTTACTTTATCAATCGCAAGGAGCAGAAGTTAGGTCGAGCAGTGCTGTTAACTGTCTTAGGCTTAATCACAGGATTAGTTGCAGGTGGGCTAGTTGGTAGCTTACTTCAAGATCAATTAGCTAGTCTCACGTTGACAGTTGAGCAGTTTTCTACTGTTTTAACGTTTATTTTGTTTTGGCTAATTAGTAGCTTTTTGCGGTGAGTGCGTATTGCTTAACTAATTTGGCTAACAGAGGAACGTATGACTAAATCTACTGCTTCGCTAAGGTCTTCAACTATTAAGTCTGGTTGATATTGTTCAAGTTGAGTGCGATCGCGAATCCCACACAAAACTGCCATCACCTTGACTGAGTGATTTTTGGCAGTAATAATATCTGCTTCAGTATCCCCCACCATCCATGTATCATCGGCGGGGGAAAGTTCTACTAGCGCCCGTTCCATTAACAGTGGTTTGTCATCAATATCACGAGTTTTCTGATAATCGTTAGCTAGACAGAAACAATACTCTTTAGGAAAAAATTTGCCTAAATCATGTTGGTTAAAAGCATAGTCTAGCTCTCGCTCACGACGCATCGTCATTACCGCTAGATCAATTCCAGCTTGCTGGACTTTTTCAAGTGCTGCTACTGCGCCATCAGTAAGACAGTCATATTTGAAGTAGGGTGGTGTATGGACAGTTTCGCGGCGTAACTGAGAAAATGCTTGTGCTTGCGTTTCATCAAGCCCAGAAATAATCCCAATTTTTTTTTCGGGAACACGCGATCGCTTTAATTGCCAGAATTCTTCTTTACTCAGTTGCTGCACTGACTGCTCTTGATATCGCGTCTTTTCTAGACAATATTCGTAAACTTTGTAATACCGCTCTGAAACATCAATAATCGGGCCATCAAAATCTGTAATAAGTCTTAACATTTAAAATAATGTAACCTTTATTTACACAATATCTTAGGTGTTGCCTGAGTGTAGTTTTAAATTTTTAATCAATCAGGTTTAAATTACTAATCTAAGAACTAATCTTGCAGGCTACCGCGCTTAATTTGTTCACGTTCAATCGCCTCGAACAAAGCGCGAAAGTTGCCTTCACCGAAACCGGGTGCTTGCGCTCTACGTTCAATTAACTCAAAGAAAAAGGTAGGCTGGCCAAAAATGGGCTGAGTGAAAGTTTGCAGTAGCAGCGCATGAGAATTAATGTCTTGCCAGTCAACTAAAATTTGCTGAGTGGTAATTTCTGCGAGTTCTGCCGCCGATAGTGGTACTTGGCGTTCCTGTAACTGAGTGTAATAAGTGCTAGGAACTGGCAAGAACGATACACCTCGCAAACGGAAAAGTGCGATCGCCTCAACAATATTATGCGTTTGCAAAGCAATATGTTGAATGCCTGGCCCACGATTCACATCTAAAAATTCTTGAATTTGGGAATTGGGCGATGCTGGTTGATTGACTGGTAATTGTACTTCACTATTGAACGAAACCATGACTTGGCTATCCAAGGCGGAACGCTCAGTTTGAATTTTAAATGTCTGTTTGGAGCGAAAATTCAAAGTGTTTTGATACCAAGCGACGGCAGACTCCAAGTCACCAGTAGCAACGTTCAGCACTAGATGATCAATGCCAGTAAAGGTATTGGCTGAGGCTATTGAAGTATGTACTTGCCACTCGCTACTTGCCACTCGCCACTCACCACTCGCTGCTTGCCTTTCTATCAACGTATGAGTTAGAGAACCCCAAGCAGCAATTTTCCCCCACTTTGGGGAATCTTTATGCTGTTGATGCTGAATTGGTTGTAAAACTTTAGCACCGTGCGCTACAGCTCTAGTCATTACCGCTTCTACATCTTCAACGACAAAAGCGATGTCGGCAACGCCAGGCGGGTGCTGACTTAGGAACTGCGCTACTGGACTTAAGGGCGTAAGCGGTGAAGATAAGACAAAGTAGACTGGACCATTTTTGACTACTTCAGTACAAGTATGAACATTAATACTACTAGCTACTGCTTCAAAACCAAGTCGACCTACAAACCAATTGCGCGATGCTGGGGCATCTTCGACATAAAAGTGAACATGAGCAATCTTCATAAACTCTGAAAATCCGGTTTTTCAGCTTATTTTGCTGTAAAGTTTAGCTGTTTTGCTGGATTTGCAAACATTACTCCTAGAAAAATAGGTGACTTTCTGGCTGAATATTAATTTCCATTGGCACTGCTTCCGGTGCAGCGCTAAGAGCATATACAATTGCATCGGCAGCGGTTTCAGGACTAAGCATTTTTTTTCGGTCTACCTTAAGCTGTACGTTGTCCCATAAAGGGGAATTAACCCCACCAAAGTAGAATAGCGTGAACTTGATCCCAAAACGCTTTAGTTCCTCTGCCATGCACTTAGTAAACCCAACAACACCAAACTTTGAGGCACAGTAAGCCGCCGCCATCGACATTGAGTGCTTGCCCAAAATCCCGACAACATTACAAATGTGACCAGATTTTCGCTCTTGCATCAGTTCAGCTGCTGCTTGACTTGTGTAGAAGCTGCCTTTTAAGTTGACATCCAGCATTGCTTCTAAATCAGCTGGTTCGAGATTACTATACGGCTTCATAACTAATGCCCCAGCTAGATTAACTAAAGCGTCGATTTGACCAAACTGGGCAATAGCCTTTTCCATCAGTACGTCTACTTGTTGACGCTCAGTAATATCTGTAGGAACAGTTAAAATTTTGTCGCTTACAGGTAACTCTGTAGCTAGGTTAGTAATGGCACTGCTATCTCTTGCCGCTAGTACCAGGCTTGCTCCTTTTGAGGCAAGTTTGCGAGTTAACACTGAACCAATGCCACCAGTCGCACCAACAACTACAACAACTTTGTCCTGCATGGTTCTTCACATTTCTTTACACCTGTTTCTATAATACTGGGTTGAGGGTTAATCCTGGTTGACTGACAAAACTAGAAGGAAAGGGAGGCTCGGTCCCTGGTTGACTGACAAAACTCAAGGGACAAAGCTGTAGGATCTGACTATAAATTCACGCTGCAACTGGTTTTGTAACTGCTTTTTTGAAGCGAAAGCTGGGTCTGGATCGAGTTGCCCTTGTAAAG
>JAHHHE010000117.1 GCA_019359535.1 Gloeocapsa sp. UFS-A4-WI-NPMV-4B04 | reverse complement strand
GTACAGTACCTGATTCCACCACAGGTGAGATCCATGAGAATTCTTTGAGATGCATTCCTACTCAGTACGCTCAGGGGATAATCTTCGATATTTTACTTGCTTTTACGCTTAACCGAACCGTATTGGGTTGTAAGTGATGGAAAGCGGGGTGTACTGATGCAGTGCTACCAAGATCACGGTAGTAACCGGAAATACTCCCAAAACACGCCAAACCTAATTAGTGTTTTTACCAAAACATCTAGTTGTGGCTGCGCTGTCTGATGAACTAATAACAAAATAAGCTCATTCCAAGAAAAATCACCTTTATTTTCTAATCTTACTATTATCAGAGTTGCAAATACTAGTAAAGGTATCACTCCTATTAATAGCATTAATAAAGAACACCGACAGTCAGCAAATAAATTCTAAAAAAACTTATGAACAGTTGAATAAGTTTCCAAAAATTAAATTTAATAAACTCAGATTTATCTATTTATTACTACCTATAATTAAGGTTTAGTCCTAATTAAAATATAAGTTAAGCTTTCATATTTTGAGTTGACTACTGTTTTTTACCAAATCAGCAAGTCTCGTTGTCCCCACAGCATCCATATACCACCAATTACCATTGTCGCCAGAACTAACTGGCGAAACTGTTGGTCATTCAGATGGTTATTAAGAATGTACTTACCTACAAGATTAGCTGGAATAGCTACTAGGCCAATTATTAATCCAGCACCAATTTCCTGTGTTGATATTGCTCCAAAGGCACTATAAGTAATTATTTTTATCAAGTGAATAATCACTACATGGGTAGCTTTAGTAGCAAGTAATTGTTCTTTAACTAAACCGTAACTGAGATAAAAAGGATTCAATACTGGTCCTGTAGCGCCGACTAATCCAGAGATAAAAGCCTTGAGGAACCCAGCAGGTAAGATATACCAAGCTTTAACTTTAAATGTGGTTTCTTTTTGTTCTAATCCAAAGCCAAAAACACTAATTATGAGGAAAATTCCAATTAGTAACTGTAACCAATCTAGATGAATTTGGGTAAAAGTATAAGCTCCTAAAATTGCCCCAATAATAGCGCCAGGTGCACACCACATTGTTAATTTCCAGTCAACATCGCGCCAGAAAAGCATAATCCGATGTGCATTTCCCAAAAACATCCCGATAGTAATCACGGGAGGGACAGATGCTGCTCCTAGCAGAAGGTTCACTAGGGGGATCAGTATGAATGGACTACCACCGCCAGCAAGCGTACTAACTATCCAAGCAAAAAAGCTGACTAAGGCTAAATAAAAAATTAGCATTGAGGCTGTAATAAAGGTATCTCCATGCCATTTTAATTAGAATTACACTACTCTAAGCTGTGGTAGGGCGTGGGGAATACTTGTAATTTAAAAACAGCTAGACAAATAATCAAACTAAGACCATTATTTCGGCGGCAGTAGTATTTAAATGGAGAATGCCACTAATCTAATAACGCAATTGATGCTCTATTGAATATGAAAGTATGAACAGGTTACTGGTGTTACTCAGGTAGGAAAGGACTTGTTGGACTCAAAGGCGCTGTAAAGACAAAATAGATTACTCCAGCTCCCAAGAGGGTGACAGCAAGGCTGAAAAGAATTACCCAGCGATCGCCTGGTTCGTAGGTATCCTCGTCAATATCCCAACGAACAGCGAAGTAATGCTGAGTCGAGAGTAACACCGTTACTAGACCAATCACAGAAAAAGCTAACCCCAACTTCCAGCCATTACCAGGATGTGGAACAAGAGGCGCATGGAAGACACGCAGACGCACGATCACAACGCCAAAGCCCATCAGGGCGATCGCAGTCCGCATCCATGCTAAGTAGGTGCGCTCGTTCGCTAGGTGTTCCCGTACGCGATCTGCACTCCGCTTCTTCGTTTTCTCCTTTTCTGCCCCTACCTTGGCGGGTTTAAAGAATAACTGCATCTATACAACCTGTACTTTCAGCCTAAGTACATCAACAAAACAAACTTTATAGCCTCAAACGCCCTCTCAGTTAAATCTTCAAGAGAGTTTAAAAGGGCTATTAATCATAGTATGACATTAGTAGTCTACATACTGTAGCTTGTCATACTTTGTTTACCCTACTATCCTACAGATAGGAAATATCCGAAACACTAGGTTTTAGAGGCATAGAGTTTTAGTCATCGCTCGGTGCATTAGGCTTTTGCGAGTCAATATTATCTTACGCAAAATTGGGAACATTTGAAAAGTATAGCAATCCTACCTGAGTTGTGAAAAATATTTTTTTAACGAACCGCCAAGTCACATAGACGCGCTAGCGGCTTGCCGCAGGCTAGAACGCCAAAAAAGAAAGAAGAAGAGAATTTTATAAATCATTTAGGACTGCTATAGTTAATAATAATTTTATAGCTTTTACCCCCTAATCTTTTTAGCAAATTACTTTATCGTTTCTACTTTATTAAAAGTAGTATATAAAAACCATCTACTATATGAGTTTTAAAAAGCAAGGAATAAACTATAGGTTTTACTATCAATTATAATAAAAATTCCCAAACCAACTAATACAAACGGAGTAATAATTTGAGCATAATGAGTTAAAAAATGAACAGTAGCAGAGTGACGAGTAAGTAAATAAGCAATATAGCACCAAACTCCTATAAGTACAAAAAAAACACTTAAAATTATTACCAGACTAGCAAGGTCATTACTAGCAAATAATGGTACATAGATGCCGATATTATCTCCACCATTAGCGAACGTTATTGCGGCAACTTTATAACTTTGGGGACTGAAAAAAGTTGCTAATGTTGATCTTACAGAATTATTCATTTTTGAGTAGTTAAATTCATCTGATACTATTTGTACTTCGCTCTCCTCTTTTTCTCGATTCACCAATTGGCTAACACCGATCGCTATTGGAACTAAACCTAAAATACCAATCCAAGCTTTTGGGACAATTAATCCACCAAAGAAACCAGGCAAACTAGCGATGATAAGTGCTGTAAAACCCAAATACTGTCCAATAACAATATGCCGATGACGGAATGTAGCGTTTACCTGTGAAAAGAAGAGCGTCAAAATGATAATGTCATCAATGTTAGTTGCTACAAAAGATGTGAACCCAGCAATAATCGTGCCAAAACTGTTCATGGCGCTATCTTATTCACCCACTTCAATTTTCTTCTACTTTAAGCGATCGCCCGTTAATCCTGATTAAACAAAGGCAACTCGCAACCAAAGCTAGGAAATGCAAAGATTCACTTTCTAGAACGATAAAAACGCCTAATCAAATTAAGAAAAAAAAGTAATACTGTAACGAGTTATTATATCTGCGAGCGTTTGGCGAATTTATCGGTGATGTAACACCAGCCTCCTTAAAGTAGCAAGCAGACAGTTATAATTACTAAAAATCGGCATTACTACTGGCAAACAAAAACACATAAATGCTAACGTTGTCACCTCCATTCCCAAATATTACGGCTGCAACACTCTAAATTTGCCGAGAAAGAAAACTGCTAAATCAGGACTCAGACTGTTTTGTTTCTTCCTCAACATAATTCTTTTCAGGATTAAGTAATAAACTTAGACTAATAGTAATTGGTACTAAACCAAGGCGATAAATTCAGTATTGTGGTATGAGCAAGCCACCAAAGAGACCACGTAGGCTGGCAATTACTAAGGCTCTAAAAGATGAAACGTTTTGTAATGGTTGTAGGTATCTTTTTTGTTTTCTTCGCTTCAGGTGGATCTCCTGGTTATACTTACCCAGACAAAAAAACCTCAGTTGTAGGATTTTAACCAAGTTAATCCACAAGTCTTTGTCAAGTGGAAATAGAAAATTCTCAATTTCTGACCGCCAATGTGGTCATTTAAAGTGATTAGTGAGTAGTGGTGAGTGAGTAGTGAACCCATGCCTTAAGGCATGGGATTGAAGCAAGGACGCTTTGTACCTCGTACTTCGTATTTGGTACAATTCCTGATTTTTAGTAGGCTTGTGACGCACAACTGAAGTTTTTTTGCACTCTTTCTACTCACTGCTCACCACTAACTACTCACTCTTTTTGTCAATAGAGCCATAAAGTTATAAACTCAAAAAGGAGGGGGAATAATTAATTCTCGCTTTCCATCTAAATTCTGGTAACGTAAGCCTTTGTATACTGTAAAAAAGGTGTGCCAGATATATTGCTTAGACTTTTAGAGTGACTACCCTAATCTAATCTTCAGCAGCCTTAACAACAAATTTATAACACTACCCATTTAACCTTGAAGAAACTCCAATGCGGATTGCAAATGATGTTACCCAGTTAGTTGGACGCACTCCTCTTGTCCGATTAAACAAAATCCCTCAATCAGAGGGGGCGCTTGCTCAGATTGTAATGAAGTTAGAGGGCATGAATCCAGCCGCGTCAGTCAAAGACCGGATTGGAGTAAGTATGGTTGAAGCAGCAGAAGCAGCAGGCTTGATTCAGCCTGGAAAAACTGTTTTAGTAGAACCAACCTCTGGTAATACAGGTATTGCCTTAGCAATGGTGGCGGCTGTCAAGAGCTACGATTTGATTCTAACAATGCCAGATACGATGAGCCAGGAACGACAGGCAATGCTGAAGGCGTACGGCGCTAAACTACAGTTAACGCCAGGAGACAAAGGGCTAAAAGGAGCGATCGCACTAGCAGAAGAAATTGTAGCTAAAACTGAGAATGCCTATATGTTGCAGCAGTTCCGCAACCCTGCTAATACCAAAATTCATCGCGAAACCACTGCGGAAGAAATCTGGGCAGATACAGATGGTCAGGTAGACATTATGGTTGCTGGAATCGGTACAGGTGGCACAATTACAGGTGTGTCTGAGGTGATTAAGCAACGCAAGCCAAGCTTTCAAGCGATCGGCGTTGAACCAGCCTATAGCCCAGTGCTATCAGAGGGTCACGCTGGAATGCACAGAATTCAGGGCATTGGTGCTGGATTTGTACCAGAAATTTATCACTCGGAGTTAGTTGATGAAGTTATTGCAGTGACTGATGAACAGGCTATTGTCTACGGTCGTCAGCTAGCAAAAGAAGAAGGACTGCTGTCAGGCATATCTACTGGGGCGGCGCTATATGCTGCTATCCAAGTTGCCAAGCGTCCAGAAAATGCAGGTCGCTTAATTGTGGTGGTGCAGCCCAGCTTTGGCGAACGCTACCTCAGCACCTCGATGTTCAAAGAGGCGGCTATTGAGTGGTTAGACGTAGTTTGACTTGTGTTTCATAACCCTGTAACTGAAGGCGTTTCGGCGATACGACGTTACTAATTCACAAGACTTACCTTAGCCCTGTACAAAAGCTTGTCGCCTTGGCGGTAGCCTGTATAGCGTACCTTGACTATTTCTCCTGGTTGAACCGTGCCTTCCATAAGTTGGTGCAGGATCGGGTCATAAGGCAATTCTGATCCTACAGGTGCGATCGCTTCTACTCCCCACTGTTGCAACAGCTGTTCCATCGGTCGCAGTAACGGCAATAATTTCACCGCCGCTAGCTGAGGATTTTCCTGGGCTTTTTGGGCAGCTGTTGGCCATTGCAACAACCACGACTCCAGCACCCCAATACTACTTTGCTGAAATTCCTGCCAAAGTGTTTGTCGCTGTTGTTCTAGCTGCGTTTGCAAGCGTTGGTACTCTCGCTTTAAATCAGCAATTTGCTGTGATTCCCCCATAGATACTGCATTTTCATGCAGTTGTTCCTCGGCTGGCGACGGCAGAAAAGTTTGTGTTCCATTAAGTTCTACGGGGGAAAAAGTTGTTACTAAATCTGTTAATGACACCTGTAGCGCCTGACTTAGCTGGATCAGAACATTAACCCGTATTTGCTGCACCTCGCCGCGCCGTAATTTGAGCAATTGCCGCTCGGAAACGCCAGAAGAACGCGCTAAAGCTTTAAAACTAGGCACACCCACCCGTTGCATTAAATCTTGCAACTGATGAGTGAAATCTGGCTGAGACACTTGGGGCATTATTCTTCCAGCAAACTTCTTAGCATCCAAGCGTTCTTCTCGTGTAATTGCATTCGCTGAGTCAATAGATCCGCAGTGGGTTCATCGTTGGCCTGATCAACAACTGGAAATACAGACCGAGCGGTTCGTGCTACGGCTTCTTGATCTTCCACCAACATGCGGATCATTTCGTTAGCTTTAGGTACTCCCATCGTTTCTGGAATCGAACTCAGCTTGGCAAAATCGCCGTAAGTTCCAGGAGCCGGATAACCAAGCGCTCTAATCCGTTCAGCGATTAGATCAACAGCTGTGGCTAGCTCTGTATACTGCGTCTCAAACATCAAATGCAACGTTTGGAACATTGGACCTGTAACGTTCCAGTGGAAGTTATGAGTTTTAAGATACAACGAATAGGTGTCTGCAAGTAAACGAGATAACCCTTCAGCAATTTGTTTTCTATTTTCCTCGCTAATGCCGATATTGACAGGCATAACTTTGTCTTGAGCTTGCATAAAATTCTCCTAATTTTGATCAAAACGTTTGTGCAAGTAAATGATGAATTTTACATTCAGCACAGCGCGCATTCATCATTTTTGAAACTTCCTCATGCCAAATGCATCTTAAGCACAGCACGGGGAGCTTTGCGGACTCTAGCTAAGATTGTTTCTTTTCCCAGACGCTGGCAAGCCTCAAAGCGATGGCAGCCAGAAAACCCGTAATACTTGCCATCAACTTCTAATACATCAATCGGTTCTTGCTGGCCGATCGCGCTTATAGATTCCATCAAGGCTAACACCTTAACCGGGTCGTTCTGTCGTGGTAGAGGTCGGTTAATTTGCTGTAGGGGAATTTCTTGTACCTTTGTCATCAGGTTTGTTGTTACCTCCCTTTTTTTCCTTCTTGCTAAATCATACTCGTTATGAGTTTAAGTTGCAAGTTTTTAAGGAACTTAAATTGAATCTGTTGCCTGATCGTTAGGTAGACAAGCATAGCCTGACCAGAAGAGGAGGGGGAGCATTCTTAGCAGGGGAGCAGAGAAGTAGCGACTAAATTCCCCTTGTCCCCTTCGCTGACCACATATTTAAATAAAGTGTCAAAATTTCTCTAACTGCTACTAGGACCATGTAATACAATTTGTGATACAGAAAGTTAGTGCTTATTTATTTTTTGGCAACACAAGCCTAGCCTAATACAAGTTATCCAGTATTTCTTTTGCTTCAACTGTGATGCTAATGAAATTCAACACCTTTGTAGATACGCCTTAAAATGCGATCGCTACTTACTTTGCTATGCCATTTTTCATTTTTTGGCTGGTAGCTGGAGAACGCTTGAGTGCAACTGGTGTTGAAAAGGCTGGACTACCTGGAGACAATTGTTGTACTTTATCTAACGCTTGTAGACTGTCGAACACTGCTGCTCTGATTATGCTTTCCTGCTCCTTACTCAATAGCAACCGCAAGTATTCAGCAACGGTTTTATGTTGAACAGAGTCACGAGTACGGGTTACTAAGCGTGTCAGATGTCGCACAGCAATCAGACGCTTGAGGGGATCTATATCAGTCAAGTCTGTTAGCAAATCATTTATCTGCACTTCCTCGCGGCTTTTTTGCCAACTGACGATTTGCCAAATCAATAAAATTAAAGTTGCGATCGTTCCCAAGCCTTGCAGAATCGTACCAGCAGCTATCCAATGACTGTTAGAGTCAACCCAGATTGAAGCTGTCATGTAGGTGATGAACGTTGCAATGCCACCACTGCCAACAGCTAGAGTTAATTGCAGATTCGAGCTGTGCAGAAATGAGCGAATATCCGACCAAGGTACTTCCCAGTCCCATTCATGCATCCAGTAGACCAACGCCATCACAAACACTCCAACACAGGTAGCAACTAATAGCTTCCAGTTCCAAAACAGCATAGCTACAGCGATAGTTAAGCTTAGAAGCCAGCCTCCTGGCCCTTGAAATCTATACAAAAATTGTGGCTTGAGGGCTTTTGTTGGGAACGCCGGAAGCGACCAGCGTTGCGTTTTAGTGTTGATGAGTTGCTGCCAAGACCTCGACTGTGCCACGTTGCTTACCTACTTAAGTGAGAAATTGTCTACTGAATACGTTTCCATATATTTGGGGTTGGGTTATTGATAGAGACTCTCTATCAGAAGAACGGATATGTGCCATCCTCTGATCAATTATTAACGGTCATCCTCAATTTTGGTAGGAGGTTTGCATACTTTGGATTTTACTTCCGCAGATAACGTGGGACAGCACAAGTTTAAACCTTAATCAAGCTTCATCAATTGATTAAACATGACTAAACAGTATTTGTTCATGGCACGAGTAGTGAGTAGATCAATCTAAAACCAATTAACAGGTATTATCGCTAGAAATCATAGCAGAAGTGAGGGTGTAGGCGGTAGGTATATTTTTAGGGATGTTCAGTACAAAGCTCTCAGCAGGAATTGTACCTAATCAATATTTTTTGCTCCAGTTTAAACCTACTCTTGAAGATAGCAAGAGCCACTTGTCAAAATTAGACAAGTGGCTTGTACTGCGATCGCGGGCGATTATTTTCTAGTAGTTAGGTATATAGCGATCGCGACATTGATTTGAGCGAAGCAACAGTTAAAAGATTAATGGATTTGACCCCGTACAGCGCCACCCGGAAATCTCACGGTATGAACGTTGACATAGTAGTTTAGCGGATCAACATTGATGTCAATCGCTCTTGCCAGAGGCACATCAACACAGCCACTACTGGCATTTGTACCCGTTGCAGGGGCTTGAAGCTCTACCACAATTGGGCCGTTAACACCAGCAATTCCTTCATGAATGTGAGCAGCAACCGGGGTATCAAGACCAGAAACAGTTATTCCATAGCAAAGCCTGGCTTCGGTATCGCTTATTCTGGTTGTCTTAATGGTTGCTGAACCAACGCCATCAGGATCGCCAGCATTGGCCTTACCTGTTACTGCATCTACCTCGTTGCCTCCTAGAAGCAGTGCGCTAAGGGGAGGTCGCCGTGCGCTCTCTACTGAGCTATTAAAGGCAATAAAGCTAGATAACCCGACGATGGAAGCGATAGTAAGACGATAAAGCTGACGCATGAATAATTCCTCTTAATTTATACACCGTTACCAGTAGTTTTGTTTACGCAACTGAGAACCCTGGTAGAGCTATTAGCTAATGTTTCCATTTAACTAAACTCTATATCAATCTCAGTAAAAAAACTTAAACAATTTTAAATGTAAACTACACTGAGAATATGAAAAATTACGTTTACCAGGTATCTATCCAAGGTATGCTTTTCCAAAGCAATCAATTATAAATTGCTCAGATCAGCGCTTAACCATTGATTAACCTTTCATTTACTTGGCACACAAAGTCCTGCATCTAATTTTTCAGATTAACTGCGCTCCTCGATATTTTGCTAGAGCAGGATTTATCAACGTCTTGAGAGCGCCAAACTACTTATTAGAAAGTTATGTATAAATTATCACTTTTAAATTCTTTACAAACTTAGAAAGTTGAATCAAAACCAGTTAATAGTTACCAAATAATCTCAGCAATATCACGTTAAATTTTGGGGGGTGATAGCTGGACTGTCATAAGTAAGTAGTGAAACCTCTTACATTCAAGTATGGTTTAGAAATTAGAATATCTATGTCTCGTGCTACGGTATCTCAACATAATTTTTTAGAGCTATCTATGCCCTACTTTGTAGTATGACTATAATTTTTAGGGCAGGTTTTCCACTATTTACTACTCACGGACTCAAAAGAGCTTGAGCAGAATCTGTACTGAGTAAAACTAAAGTGTAGTTCTGAAGCGATCGCCAATTACTAACCTGGCAAGAAATCTATCTATAGTGAATCAATAGTTTTAAAAAGCCACTACGTTATGGCAAAAATAAAGTTTCCCCGTCCTAGTATAATCAAATCGCGTGTTGATTACTCTTACGATCAACCCGGTACTCTACCTGGAACCCTGCTTATTGATGCAGACGCTCCACCACCAAACATTGTGTTGTATGACTACAACGCAACTGATTTCACCTCCAAACAAGTGGCAATACCCGAAGAATGTGCTTCGTATCTAGATACTGAGTCAGTTACTTGGGTTGATGTGCAAGGATTAGGTTGTGAAGACATCCTACAACGGCTGGGTCGAGTGTTTAACTTGCATCCGCTCGTCTTGGAAGATGTAGTTAATGTTCCCCAACGTCCCAAAGTAGAAGACTACGAAGATCAACTGATGATTATTGCCCGCATGGTAATACCTAAAGAAACAGTTGGCTTTTATGTTGAGCAAGTGAGCTTCGTTTTAGGGAAACATTATCTGCTCACAGTCCAAGAGGAGCCAGAGCATGATTGCTTTGAACAAGTGCGGCTGCGGATTCGCAATAATAAAGGCACGCTCCGTAAGCAGCAACCAGATTATTTAGCCTACACGCTTTTAGATGCTATAGTAGATGGTTTTTTCCCTGTGCTGGAAGACTACGGGGAGGAAATTGAGGATTTAGAAGAGGAAGTAGTAACTAACCCGACACGCCAGACTTTAGCAAAAATATATCGAGTCAGGCGAGAGTTACTGACACTACGCCGTTCAATATGGCCACAGCGAGATGCGATTAATTGCTTGATTCGAGACGAAAGTGATCTCATTAGTGACAATGTGCGACTTTATCTGCGAGACTGTTACGATCACGCAGTTCAAGTCTTAGATATGGTGGAAACATACCGAGAATTGACTTCTGGGTTAATGGATGTCTACTTATCGGCTGTCGGTAACAAAATGAATGAAATTATGAAACTGCTGACGGTGATTTCCTCAATTTTCATTCCCTTGACTTTTATTGCTGGGGTGTATGGAATGAACTTTAATACAGAAAAATCGCCCTGGAATATGCCTGAGTTGAATTGGTACTGGGGTTATCCAGCTTGTTTAGCAGGCATGAGCGCGATCGCAGTTGGGTTGGTGTTCTTTTTCTGGCGGCGCGGCTGGTTCGAGAATTTTTCAACGATTAAGGATGATTCAAGCACAGTTAACACTACGGCTACAAGCATTAAGCGATCGCGTAACCTTAGTCGAGTGCGATCGCGCAGCATTTCTTAGGTATTTGCCTGATAAATTATTGAAATTACAAAAAGTCATTATTGGTTCAGTAACGATGCTATCCAAGACTACACTAAAGCTAGGGAAAGAGTAGGCGCAGGTGGTTGCAGATTAGTCTTAGACTGATCTGAGGAAAGTCCGGGCTCCCGAAAGACCAAACTTGCTGGGTAACGCCCAGTGCGGGTGACCGTGAGGAGAGTGCCACAGAAACATACCGCCTTCGCAAGCAAGAGGCACGAGGCACGAGGTAAGAGGCTGAAATAATTCTCTCGCCTCTCGTCAGATCGCCCCTCGCTGGAGGTAAGGGTGCAAAGGTGCGGTAAGAGCGCACCAGCAGCGTCGAGAGGCGCTGGCTCGGTAAACCCCGGTTGGGAGCAAGGTCAAAGGAACTACGGTTGGTTCTTTTACCAGTTCCAAGAACAGAGCCGCTAGAGGCGTTTGGTAACAAGCGTCCCAGATAGATAACCGCCCTCAAACGTGGCAATGCCACGCTTGAGAACAGAACCCGGCTTATGTCCAACTCTTTCCTCCACAATCAAGCTAGAAGGCAAACACCGCTTTCTAGCTTTTTAATTTGTACGGAATTTGTACAATAAGTAACGCCGATAAACACGGATACTAAACAACTTGCCGCATAGAGAACTTAAAGACAGCAACTTACGCCTAGTTTTTAGCAGCCAGTTTGCTTATTTATTTGGTAAGTCTTGAGGTATAATTCACAGGGTTTGTCCTGGATTAATAAATTAATCACAAAACTGGAACGTAGTAGAGGCGCTTGTGCTGGGTAAGAAATTCAAATTTCCTTAGCGATGATAACTTTGATCCAACTCTAGAGAAGTACGGGTTATGCAAGCCTAAGTAAGTGGTATTAGAACCGCTAATTAACAATAGTGATTTATGATAAATTTGTGACTACTACAACCACACCAAAAATTAGTTATCAGCTAATACATTTAAAAAACTAAAAAAATATTGAATAAACGTATTGCTGGTAAAACTTCCTTAGCTAATAGGAAGTGGTGATTATAAAATAAGCTACACGACACTAAGCTATTACATATCTAACTTGCTAATTTTGACGGTATAAGAAAACTCTTAGAGTAATTAATCCTTATTTGTGATGACAAAAAAATATAATTTGAATTTAAATCAGCTTATTATGGAAAGATTACCTACTTTTAGCAAACACTAATCTTAATCCTCTGTTAAGTTACTTCAGAAATTATGTGAAATTTTCAAGAATACTTAAAACCACAATAATAGTTAATAGCTGATTTACAGCTTCAATTTAATAATAAATAACCCGTGCTATCAATGAGCTTTAAACCTATATAAAAAATATCCCCTCTAACCCCTTCTTTTCACATGACCCTAAGTTACCCACGTCGTCAAAAGCAGCTCGAAAGTTTAGTCCAAAAGTTAGGGCTACTTCACACCGCACCTATAAAGTGGGATTTGCTTGACTTGGCGCTTACTCATCCGAGTGTCTCAACGCAAGCAAATTACGAACAGTTGGAATTTATTGGGGATGCTGTAGTGCGGTTGGTAGCAGCAGAGGTTTTATGGGAAACTTATCCAGACTGCCCAGTTGGGGAGTTTGCCTCTGTTCGTTCTGTATTAGTAAGCGATCGCATTTTAGCAATTTTGGCAACAGAATACGGCTTAGAGCTATACCTGCTGGTTGCTGGCAGCGCTATTAATAATCGCTCAGGTGAAGATTCTCGGCTAGCAGATGCCTTTGAAGCCGTCCTGGGCGCGTTATACCTGAGTACACATACTTTGGAACTGGTACGTCCTTGGCTAGACCCTCATTTCAAAAGATTAGCAACAGAAATTCGCTCTGATCCGGCAAGACTTAACTATAAAGCAGCCTTACAAGAATGGACTCAAGGTCACTTCAAAGTTTTGCCAGAGTATCGGGTTCAAGAAACTGCTCAACCGCACGGCAATCCTGAGCGTTTCATGGCTGAAGTCTGGGTTCAAGGTCGGTGTTTAGGCAAGGGTGCGGGACGTTCAATCAAAGCTGCTGAACAAGCCGCAGCTCAGGTTGCTTTTTTAGCACTTAGCACTGATGGACAAAAAACGTCAGAACAGCAAAAGTAACCAGCTTATAAGCAAGAAAAAATTAAAGATTAAACCTGAAAAACTTTTGATTATTTTGCCTGTTTAGTTTAAATTTTCCCCCGAAATTGCCGAAACGGAAACCGCCCTCTTTGACGACGACGCGCCCTCCGATTTTTATTAATCTGCTCTCTTTGGCGGTTAGCGTCAGCTTGCCCTAAATCTTCCAAAATAGCTATAGCAACTGCTTGACCAGTTTCACAGCCGCCTTCCATATAACCTTGATATTCTAGAGAAGTATGTTCGCCAGCAAAAAAGAGATTGCCCACGCGCTCTCCTTCTACGCCATACATCTGAGTCCATTGCCCCACTAGATAGCAGGCATAAGAGCCACGAGTGTATTGTTCACTTGGCCAGTGAATTTGGTTGACTTTATTTTGGAGCCGAACGCCTCTAATTCCAGGGAAAACTTGCTCTAACTGCGAAACGAGTTTTTGAGCGTGAATTTCTGACGTTGCAGTTCCCAACACTAAACCTTGACGACCTCCGGTGTAGTTAGCGATCAAACCTGCTCCAGGGCTGTAGCGACTTTGACTACACTCCCAGGTATTTTGAAAGCCTAAGTCTGTGTAAACATTGGCAGTGGAACCATAGCGCGTCCGCCAGATTTTTTCTTGATAGCTAGTGATCAATTTGGCGTTAGTGCCATAACCTAAAGTTTTGATTGCTAATCTTTTAATGACGGGCAAATCGACATCAAGCTCAATTTTCCGCAGTACGCTAAACGGTACAGTTAACAAAACACGCTCATAATTGCGCTCAAAAGTTTTTTCTCCAGACCGTAAACTTACACGGTAGCGTTTGTCTGAAAGGCTTTTGAGTGACTCTAAAACTGTCCCAGTTTGAATAGAATCTGCTAATAATTGTGCTAGTAGACGCGGAACTTGGTCATTACCGCCATCAATGTAAAAACGCTCATCACTGGTTCCAAAGATACTAAATTCACCAGGTTCAGTGCCGATTAAAAACAATAGATTTAGACAAGATTGTTCTTCTGCATCTCGACCATATTCAATTGTGTAAGCAACTTTAATCAGTTCCCGGATCATCGGTGTCGCCGGAATGCGATCTAAATACTCGGTAATTGAGAGACGGTCTAACCTGGCTGTAGGTCGATCAAATACTCTATAGCTTTCAAAATTTGCGATCGCTTCTAAATCTATATCAATTTGTTGGGCAACAGGCGCAAAGTCCTAATAACTTCTTCAATAGAAACTTTACGCCCCTCAAAAAAGTAAGTGTCTTTTACTAATCCCTGTTCAGCAGCTAGTAAGTCAACAATTTTTAAGCCAAGTTCTGTAGCCAAACTCCTTAAACAAGTGTGATCACTGTCGATAAATTCTCCTCCCAGTTCTGCCGTGATCTGAGTTCCTGCTGCATTAGCCAAACTCCGCATCCGACCACCTACTCTGTTTCTCGCCTCAATAATATCAACGCGAACACCAGCTTGCCGCAAGCGATAAGCAGCCGTCAGTCCAGCAATACCAGCACCTACCACTAAAATTGAGCTTCCTCCACTGGCAACAGCACTAGATTCTCGCTTGAAAGTAGTGGCTGCGGCGGCTGATGCTAATGCCAGACCTCCTTGCAACAGACGGCGGCGGGATATTCTTTCGTTAATGCTGCCAAGGACTTCTAATGAAGGAATATTACTTGTTCTTGCTATTTGAGCAACTTTATAAGCTTGACGGAGGATTTTAACTAAGGGCGATCTAGCCATTATTGATTGATTCCAACTAGCTGAAGGGACAATTATGAGAACGCGAACAGACTTACGCAGTTACTATACGTATAGCTGTTATCGTTAGGATGCCCACTGCAATCGTAAATCTCACACCTGATATAGATATATCTGGAATTTAGATAAACTATTGATGGAATAAAAATTTATGCAACATTTACGTACCAGTTGGGTTAAGGTCGGAATTTCTTGCCGCTATCTCAACGCCTAGTAGCTAGTTTCAGTAATAAGTTAGTGTTGAGTAATCAGTGGTGAAAGCTAAAAAATATACCCAAAAAATATCTAATTTTACCTTTTAGTATTTGTATTTTGATCAGTGATCGCACCAGCCATGTAGCTAGTTCTATTGAACACTAGCGATTCTCCAACAACAGAATCTGAGCGCAACGGCGAGACATTGAGTATAGGCATAGCGATCGCTACCGTTGTCCCCTGACCACTTCCAGCACTACACAGCATAATACTTCCACCCATTAATTCAATTAAGTTTCGCGAGATAGCAAGCCCTAAGCCAGTACCACCAAAATTGCGTGTTGTTGTACCATCGACCATTACAAAAGGTCTAAACAGTTTGTGCTGTTGATCAGGTGCAACTCCCACTCCAGTATCTTGTACGGTTACAACTACCCTTGAGATACTAGGACTATTATCTTGGGCTGCCACCGATTCAATGATCGTTTTAATAGTGATGCTTCCCTCGTGGGTAAACTTAACTGCATTACCAATCACGTTAATTAGCACCTGCTTGAGCTTTGCTGGATCTGCTTGCACCAAAATAGCTTCTTGCCAATCGGGAACTATCAGCTGCAAACCTTTTTGTTGAATCTGAACACTTTGTAAATTAATTACTTCTTTAAGCACATCACACAGATCAATCGGTTCCATGACGACGGAAAGCTTGCCTGCTTCAATTTTGGCAACGTCGAGTAAGTCATTAATAATCCCAAGTAAGTGAATCGCTGCAACATCCGCCCGTTCTAGAAATTCCATTTCTTCTTCACGGTCGTCGCAGCAGCCATCTCGGACAAGGCGAACACAGCCAATAATCGCGTTTAGAGGTGTTCTTAATTCATGAGAAGTAGTAGCCAAAAACTCGTTTTTGAGATCATTAGCAGCCTGCGCTTCTTCCCAGGCCTTTTCAATTTCGTCAGCCCACGCTTTCAGCCGTTCTACCATGTTATCGAGTGCCTCTGCTAGTTGCTGGAACTCTCTGATTTTGAAGTTGTGCGGAACTCGCTCTGCTGCATGGTGGCTTTGGAGATTTAGGGCGTAATCTCGTAATTCTTCTACAGGTCGCGCGAGATCACGAGCTAGATACAGCGTTGCTAACAAACTTGCTCCTAACAAACCAATTGTCAGTACGAACAAGATCAGTTTAATTTCCCGCAGAGCAAACAAAACATTGTCAAGGCGGGTAACGGCTAATATGATCCAGCGTTGATTTGGGTTGTTGGAAATTGGACTTGCGATCGCGGTATAACCAGCTAAGAATTCTACGCCATTTTGTGCAAACGATAAGTGCGTAAAATCTTGTTGCTCGGCAATTGGCTTGTTGACAATACTTTGTAGTTCAATTGCCGCTACCTCTTGCTGAATATTACGCCCAACACGCTCTGCTATTGGATGCACTAAAATTGTGCCATTTTGATAGATTACTAAGGTAGAGCCTGCAAGTGATCCTGGAGAATACCACCAAGGGCGGCTTACCTGTGATTCACGCTTTTTATGCTGTAAAGCAGACTCAAAACTTAAAGCGTAGCGTAGCTGACGGGCATTGTTGTAAACAGGAGCAGATAACACTAATTGCAGTTGACATTGTGAACGGGTAATTTTTGTTTTGTCAACGTGCCGTTCTAACAGAGGCTTAATGTGAATCTGTGGCGTTATAAATTGCGCTTGTTGCTGAGGCCAAGCATCATACTCTCTGTTTGAAATTATGCGATTATTTCTACAAGTGCTGGCAACAATATTATTAGTTTGAATATCTGTAAGTTGAATACACTGAATAATTTTTGGCTGTTGTGCTGCTAACTGGTTTAAAAATTGTTGAGCGTTTTTTGCTGTACCTGTTTGTAAAACACTTGTTTGACTTGCCATCAGCAAAGTAGCTTTTAAACTTGCGATCGCCTCACTAATACTCTCTCCTTTTCTGACAGCGCTTTCAGTTAAGTTTTGTTGGGCGGTTTCCAGCAGGCTAGAACGTGCCTTTCTAAATGTTATCGCTTCGCCTATCAATAAAACTGGTACGCTGACAAGCAAGATTCTCGACAGCAGAATGCGGCGAAACGATGATTGATTCAGTCTAGCCATAGGAAGTCCCTCATGGAATATGCAACCAACAGCAATGAGCGGCAAACATACTTACTAGCTCAAACATTTGTTCAGTACTATGAAAATTACATTTAATTTTTGCCTAATTTAGCGACTGTAATCTTAAATATTTAGAGGGTTACTAATAATTTACCAATCTGATCTCTTTCCTTTAAGGTGAAATTTTATCACTTCCACATCTAGCTTTTAACGAACAAAACACATTTTTGCTAGTCGGGTAGGTGAGGGGTATTACTACGCCCTTGCCCCCTCAGAACCGAGCGTGCAAGATTCCAAGCACTCGGCTCAAGCAAGTCATAAAGCTACCATTACAGGTTGCACATTATCAATTGAATCC
>JAHHHE010000116.1 GCA_019359535.1 Gloeocapsa sp. UFS-A4-WI-NPMV-4B04 | reverse complement strand
AAGCATGGACGTAAAGCTAAGAGCATTTTTCGCTATGGCTTTGACCATCTGCGGAACATTGTTCTCAATTTGGAGCAGAAAATGGATGATTTCTTGAATGCTCTACATTTTTTGTCCTGTACTTAGGCACATCCCATAGTCGTACCGTTTGATCGTAACTACTGCTTGCCAGGGTTTGACCCCTGGGATTGAAGAGCACTGTCCGTACAGGCGCGTCATGACCTAACCACTGATTGATTTGCCCTGTTTGCACATCCCACATACAGATCGAGCCATCTTGTCCGTTGGTTGCCAGGGTTTGTCCATCGGGACTAAAACTTAAAGATGCAAGCGCAATGGTGGCGGTGTGGAGGGTTTTGACGGGACAAAGCGATATATGATTGTTATTCAACTGCAAATGCCACAGCTGAATCGTTTCATCTTGACCTCTACTGGCAAGGGTTTGACCAAACCCTTCTGGGGTCGCTACGCAAACAGGACTGGGGCTCAGGGATTGAATACCATTGGTAAATCCATGCAGTGTTTTGAGGCTTTGCCCTTGTAGATTCCAGAGATGCGCCGCTTGATCTTGACCAGCACTAGCTAGTTGTTGACCGTCAGCGCTGATCGCCAGGGCGAAAATATCGTAAGTATGACAGTCGAGCACATTGATGGCATGTCCGTCGAGAACCTGCCAAAGGCGCAGGGTACCATCATCACTGCTGCTCGCCAGCATATCACCCTTAGGGCTAAACGCAAGGCTCCAAACCCAATTGGTGTGTCCATACAATACTCTAACATCAGGCTTGCCATTAGACTGCTTGCCATCAAACTGTGATGCACTTGCTGGAGCGTGAGGTGTATTCCATAGTCGGATTGATTGGTCTTGACTGCAACTGGCAAGCAGTTGACCGTCTGGGCTATACCGCACACAACGAACTCCATCCGTATGCCCCTGTAGGACGCTCAGGCAGTCTCCATTGCTCACATTCCAAATCCGAATGGTGGTATCTTTACTCCCACTGGCTAAGATTTTACCGTTGGGTGAGAAGTGTACTGAATAAACGTTCTCCGTATGCCCTACCATGATATGAAGACAGCGCCCCTGCAAATCCCACACGCGTACCGTTTGATCGTTACTCCCACTAGCGATTCGTTGTCCGTCAGGACTAAAGCTCACAGACCAAACACAGCTAGTATGCTCTGTTAAAACCTGCAAACACTGACCGCTTTGCACATCCCACAAACGGATTGAAGCATCAGTCCCACTGCTGACCAGTGTTTTTCCATCGGGGCTAAAGGCAACCGACCATACCCAGCCGATATGTCCCTCAAAGATAGCAATCAGTTGAGTTGCTGCAATGTTCCAGAGATAAATCCTGCCGCTTAAATCGCCGACTGCGACAATTTGACTATCAGGGCTAATGTCAATCGATATGACGTGACTCAGCGTCCCTGAAAAAATAGACTTCGTGAGATCAGCATTCTGAAAATTCACCCCTGCCAAATTGATCTGCCGCAAGTCGGCTTGCTGCACTACGAGATCTGAAAAGTCAGAACCACGCAAATCGACCTGGAGCTTTATCAGAAGATTAATCAGGTTGCCTGCAACATATCCTGTTTTTTGCCGCTGTTGCGTTAAGAGTTGCCGCGATCGCACTTCAATATCTGACACATTCCCAAACCGACATAGAAGCCGTTCAATCACAGGTTGCACAATCAATCGCAATTGAATCTCTCGCACATAATCTTTCGCGTGGACTCGAACCAAGGTATGACTTCGCAAGATATCAATCTGAGCAGTCTCAAATTCTGTACAAACTTGCTGAATAAATCGTTCCGTGACATATTCCATCACAACGGGCTGTAAAAAGAAGAGTCCATCTGTTTTTTCGATGAGAGACCGCCGGAGCAGCGAGTTGATGAGATTCGGTACGCCTTGCTGATTGGCAAGATCGACCGCATTTTCGCGCAGGTCTGCGATCGAGACTGGCTCACGATGAATTGCAAACCAAAACAATGTTTTCTGTTCGGCTTCAGAGAGGCGATTGAACTGACGATCGAGCAAATCGCGAATGTCTTCAAAGACAAAAAGCCCCTGCTCAACAAAAGGCAAGATCTCTGCAATGCTGCCGTTAAATAATTCCTGGGTTGTGGCTGCCACCATCTTCAGTGCCAGAGGGTTGCCTCCATAGTGATGCACCAGGTAAGTCCATTCGGCTTCTGAACCTGTAAATGCTCCCTTCTGCCGAAACAGGGCGCGTCCATCATCGGCTGTCAGTCCAGTCAACGGTAGCGATCGCACCACCCCTGCTTCACCTTCCATCAGCCCCAGTTCGCTGGGCTTTTCTCGACTGGTGAGTAACAAGCAACTTTGGTGCGGTGTGTCTCCAATCGTGTGCAGTAATTGCCCATACGTTTCATAACCTGCTCGCCAATGCCCGACTTGCTCGCTGTGCAAAAGGCTTTCAGCATTATCGAGGATTAACAAACACCGTCGCGATCTCAGATATTCCATTAATTTCAAGAACTTTCCGTCGAGCTTAGTGGGGATAACAGGGTCTTCCCCATAAATCGGCATGAGAAATTTCAGCAGGCTCGACAAGAGTTCTTCTAACAGGGGCGCATTAGCAAGCGATCGCCACACCACAATTTCAAATTCTGTCTGCATTCGCAGCGCTGCTTTGACCGCGATCGTGCTTTTGCCGATGCCTCCGATCCCCAACAAGCCCACGACACGGCAGCGATCAGATACAATCCATTGCCACAATTGCGCCAGTTCGGTTTCACGACCGTAGAACACCGAGGTATCGACCGCATTGCCCCAATCCTGTTGAGGGTTTGCCCGTTGGCTCTCGGGGTCTTCCCCTGCCGCAACGGAGGTAGTATGGTCTGTCTTGATTAATTCCAGCCCAAACGCCCGAAACAAGTGTTCTAAGGACTGACGATCGACACCCAGTTCGCGCTTGAGCACTCGATAGAGGGTATTAAGGGAAAGCCCAGTGCGCTCGCTGAGATCTTCCTGCGTGAAGTGTTTGCCCCAAATCTCTTCCGCTTCTGCCTCCTGTTTCGCCGCCTGAAACCTCTGCCACCCTTGAGGCGATAGGGTCACACCTCTTGCCCGTCCAACAGCAGCACGACTTTGCCTAGATTTAGCTCCATTGGAATCCATCGGCAACGCAGCAGTAGTAGAGGACAGAGCAGATTATGGGAGAACATTGCTAACGGCAATTCATTAGCAAGGTATTTCCATACCTACAAGGCTAACAGGTTTAACAGTTTGGCTTACTTTATGGCGTAATCTCATCTAAAGATCTACCTTTAGACAGATAAAGATTAGCTCGCCGCTTAACTCAGGGAACTTGAGTGTTTTAAATCGAGTGAGTGCTAAAGAATGAGAACAACTCATTGAAGGACTGGAGAACCCCCTTGGCGACCAATCAGGGCAAACGCATCTTATTTTTGAAAGGCAGACTGGGCAAGGGTTTTAGGCATTTAGTATTTATGATTATCGATTCTTGAAATCCTTGCTACATAAGGCATTCAGAATTTAGATGCGTTTGCCCTGGGCGACCAATCAGATAACATTCGATGTTTAATCCGAGAATCTGTCCAATCTCACCGTTTCAGGCACATTAGGCACCGATCGCCTTGTCGCCGTCTCAGCGAAGCAAGGGATAGGGGTGGTGTCTCCACCGCCCGAACGTTGAGGTTGATCTAGGAATTGTAATCAACCTTTCTTCAGCCAAGATCGGCAGCAGGACAAACGCATTTTATCCAAGCAGGGTTCATTCGGGTAAACCCCGCTCGCTAAACGATCCACAAGTATAAGACTAAGACAAACAGCAAATTAGGATAAAATTCCATGACTCAATATGACTACATTATCATCGGTGCAGGTTCGGCAGGCTGTGTGCTTGCCAACCGTCTCACAGCAGACAGTGAAACAACAGTGCTATTACTCGAAGCGGGTAACCCGGATACCAAACCAGAAATTCAAAGCCCGTCAGCAACCTTGAGCCAGATACGTTAGAGGAGTACAGCAACTCTAATAATTTGCACACTGCGTTAGTTGTCCGAACTACAACCTGAAGAGGAAAAACTATGACAACTACATTTGTTCAGAACCAGGCTTTTTTCAAATATCTTACAGCATTTCTCACAGGTCAGCTTCTGCTTCCTGATGACGCTGCCTATGAACGGGTGCGCCATCTCTGGAATAGGAAGGTAAAGACCCAACCCGCTGCGATCGTGCGTTGTTTGACTGTGCAAGATGTTATTCATACGGTTCGCTGGACACGTGCACAGGGGCTGCCCCTCTCGGTTCGAGGTGGAGGACACGATTTTGCAGGACGAGCTTTAGTCGAGAATGGGGTCGTAATCGATCTTTCCCAGATGAGAGCCGTCACTATCGATCCGGACGCGCGCAGTGCTCATGTTCAAGGTGGAGCAACGGCTGGCGACCTAATGGAGGCAGCACAGGAATATGGGTTGGCAACAGCGACAGGAACCGTCTCCAGCGTTGGAATGGCTGGATTTACCTTGGGAGGGGGATATAGCCCTTTGATAGGTGCTTATGGGTTGGGTGCCGACAACTTGCTGTCAGCACAAGTGGTGACAGCCGACGGGCAGCTTGTAACCGCAAACGCCCAAGAACATGCAGACCTGCTTTGGGGACTGCGCGGCGGCGGTGGCAACTTTGGAGCCGTCGTTTCCCTGGAGTATCGTCTGCATCCGCTCACGACCGTGTTATCTGGGTTACTGCTGTATCCTCTAGAGCAAGCCAAAACAGTGTTACACCGTTTTAATGAATTCATCGCCACAGCACCCGATGAATTGACGATTCCATCTGGGTTCCTTCAGATGCCAGATGGCCTGCCAGGTCTGTTTCTCTCACCCACCTATTGTGGTTCGCTCGAAGCAGGTGAGCAGGCAATCGCCCCCCTGAGAACCTTTGGCGATCTGCTGGTCGATCGGGTGCAACCCGTCACGTATGATGCACTGATTCATGGGCAGGATGCGCTTACACCGAAAGGTCGCCACTACTACATTCAAACACGATCTCTCAAGGGTCTCCAGACTGAGACGATCAAGGTGCTGCTCGAACAGGGACTGCCATTACCTTCTCCCTTTTCTCTCATCCAGGTGCATAACTTTCATGGAGCCGCGAGTCGTGTGGGTGTGTCCGAGACCGCGTTTGCGTTGCGTCAGGATCATCTGATGGTTGAGGCGATCGCCGCCTGGGACCCCCAGTCCCCCGTCGAAGAGCAGCGGCATATCGAATGGGCGCAGAACCTCTCATATGCCCTTGCACCCTATGCCTTCAAAGGGGGATATATCAATCTCCTAGATGAGAAAGAGCAGGAGCGCGTTCCGCTTGCCTTCGGGTCGAACTATGAGCAATTGCTCGATCTCAAGCGGACATACGATCCGGATGATGTATTTCGTTCAACGATCGGACATTTCACATCATAGGGAACGTTGTCACCCGCATGAGCTGAGCAGGACGAAGTTCGCTGCTCTGTTGACTCTCAACAACGAATCTAGAACACGATCAACTCGGCGACTGCCCGCAAGAAATTCAACATAGAGGAAAACTTCAATGTCTCAGAACAACAATCTCACGGTGACTGATCGCTTTACCATCTTCGAGCAACTCAACATGCATCAGCGGTGCATCGACAAGGGTTGGGGCCGCGAGCAGGTCGACCTCTACAATCGCCTTTACTGGCCGGAGGCTAAATTCAACGTCAACGATCTGCGTACTTCGACCTTCGAGGGTACTGCCGGCATGAAGCAGATGTTTGACTACGCGCACAGCGTCTTCCCAATGGACAAATGGTTCCACTCGATGGGCGCGTTCGAGATTTCCGGCGCGGCTGACCGAGCCGAAGCGCACTGGCGATGGGTCGTATCCTGGAAAGCCGAGCACGTCGGAACCGTATCCACTGGCACCTACGACGATATTTTTGAGCGTCGCGACGGCATCTGGAAGTGTCTAGAGCGCACCTCCAAGACCGATCCTAACTGGCCGGAAGACCTGTTCCAGCCATTCCTCGACGCGGCAGAAACCACCTTCAAGGCATCTTAACAAACTAATTTACAGTCCCCTTAAAACATCAATCTGCCACTATCAACGAGCAATCCTACGTCAGTCGTTCCATCGATTTCTAATAAATCCTCATAAAAACTGGAGAATAGCAAAAATGATGGAAAAGATACCGATGCGCCGCGCCGCCCTTCTCGCGCTCCCGCTGCTCTTTGCCACCTATTTCGTTTCCGCCTGCTCGCAGTCCGCAGCGACGATACCGACGATCACCTATCCTGAGACCAAGCGGTGCGATGTCGTCGAGAAGCCTTTTGGGCAGACGATCGCCGACCCCTATCGCTGGCTAGAAAACGACGCGGGCAAGATTGCAGATGGGGAAAAGTTTCGAGTATTTGTCAAAGTGCATGGCGATAAAACACAAAACCTGAAGAGGAAAAATTATGATAACTACGTTTGTTCAGAATCATGCTTTTTTCAACGATCTCACAGCATTTCTCACTGGTCAGCTTCTACTTCCTAAGGACACTGCCTATGAGCAAGTGCGCCATCTCTGGAATGGGAACGTAAAGACCCAACCCGCTGCGATCATGCGTTGTTTGACTGTGCAAGATGTCATTCATACGGTTCGCTGGACACGCACACACGGGCTGCCCCTCTCGGTTCGAGATGGAGGACATGATTTTGCAGGACGAGCGTTGTCTGAGAATGGTGTCGTAATCGATCTTTCCCAGATGAGAGCCGTCACGATCGATCCGGACGCGCGCACTGCTCATGTTCAAGGTGGAGCAACGGCTGGCGACCTAATGGAGGCAGCACAGAAATACGGGTTGGCAACAACTACAGGAACCATCTCCAGCGTTGGAATGGCTGGCTTTACCTTAGGAGGAGGATATAGTCCCTTGATAGGTACTTATGGACTGGGTGCCGATAACCTGCTGTCAGCACAAGTGGTGGCAGCCAACGGGCAGCTTGTAACCGCAAACGCTGAGGAACATCCAAACCTGCTGTGGGGACTGCGCGGCGGCGGTGGCAATTTTGGAGTTGTCGTTTCCTTGGAGTAACGTCTACATCCGCTCGTGACGGTGTTGTCTGGGTTGCTGCTGTATCCTCTAGAGCAAGCCAAAGCAGTGTTACACCGTTTTAAAGAGTTCATCGCCACAGCACCCGATGAATTGACGATTGAGTCTGGGTTCTTTCAGATGCCAGATGGACAGACGGTTCTCTTTCTCTCACCTACTTACTGTGGCTCGATCGCAGCAGGTGAGCAGGCGATCGCACCCCTGCGAACCTTTGGCGAACCGCTAGTCGATGGAGTGCAACCCGTCACGTACAATGCACTGATTCATGGGCTGGATGCAACGGCACCGAAAGGTCGCCACTACTACATTCAAACACGATCTCTCAAGGGTCTCCAGGCTAAGACGATCGAGGTGCTGCTCGAACAGGGACTGCCATTATCTTCGCCATTTTCGATGATCGGGCTGGATAACTTTCATGGAGCCGCAAGTCGCGTGGCCGTGTCCGAGACCGCATTTGCGCTGCGTCAGGATCATCTAATGGTTCGGATGATTGCCGCCTGGGAACCGCAGTCTCCCGCCGAAGAGCAGAGGCATATCAAATGGGCGCAGAATATCTCACAGGCACTGGCACCCTATGCCTTCAAAGGGGGCTATATCAATCTCCTGGATGAAAAAGAGCAGGAGCGCGTTCCGCTTGCCTTCGGACAGAACTACGAGCGCTTGCTCGACCTCAAGCGGACATACGATCCGGATGATGTATTTCGTTCGGCGATTGGGCATCTCGTAGCATAGTGATCGTTGCCATCAGCCCGTTGGCGCAGCCTACCAGAGGTAATCGCGCCTCATCGATAGAGATTACCGTCCGGCTATTTGGGTAAAAGGCTTTAGTCCATAGTGACGTTGATAACTACCTCGGAAGGAGTCCGCCATGGTCGGTGTATTCGTAACATTTCACTACACAGACAATTTCGATGAGCAAGCCGTGCGGAAGATCGCAGAGATCGCACGCCCAAGGTTTGAGGGAATGCCGGGATTACGCTCAAAGGCGTTCACGCTCAATTCCGGAAAGCGTGAGGCTACGAACTTTTACGTTTGGGAGTCAGAGGATGCAGCTAAAGCGTTTTTCACCGATGAGCTTGTCGAGCGGGTAACCGATCTCTACGATGTACGTCCTAGCATCGAGTTCGTACAGATTGCCACGCTAGTAGAGAACGAGGGGAGCGTTTATGGCAAATGATAAGACCCCTCGCTATCAAACTTACCTGATGCGATGGATTCTTCACGATTGGGATGATGAAAAGTCCTCACTCATTCTGAAGAATTGTCATCAAGCCATGCCGGATCACGCCAAGTTACTGCTAATCGAAAGCATCATTCCACCCGGCAACGAACCCTCTCCCGCAAAGTTCGGTGACCTGATCATGCTATTGCTGACGGGCGGACGAGAACGATCTGAAGAAGAGTATCGATCGTTGTTGCGATCCAATGGTTTTGAACTGACGCGCCTGATTCCAACACCCTCCATACTCAGCATCATTGAAGCAGTGAAACTCTAAAGCATCTATGTTCCTTTAGGAATAGAAAGATTAAATCATTGCTTAACTCAAGGAACTTGAGTGTTCTAAATCAGCTAAACGTTGAAGAATGTGAACAACTGAGTCACTTTGAGGTCGCGATCGCTCATCTGATAAGTAACTCAACAAACTATACAAAGGATATCAAAACAATGCCTTTAGCTCAAACGACAATCGCCAAACCCTCGATCGTGCTGGTACACGGTGCCTTCGCAGATGGAACCTCATGGCAACACGTCATTCCGCTTTTAGAACGCGATGGCTACACTGTGACGGCTGTGCAGAACACGCTCACCTCTCTTCCAGACGATGTTGCCACAACCAAGCGGGTGATTGATGCCCAAAAGGGTCCCGTCATTGTCGTCGGACACTCCTATGGCGGCAGCGTGATTACAGGTGCGGCGGCGGGCAACCCCAACGTGCAGGCATTGGTTTATATTGCTGCCTTTGCACCGGAGGCAGGCGAAACGCTTAGCGCATTGAGCGCTAAATATGCCACCTCTGCGCTCATCAAGGCATTGGTGCCTGATGCGGCAGGCTTCCTCTACATCAATCGAGAAGAGTTTCGTGCGGTCTTCGCCCAGGATGTGTCGATCGCCGAGGCACTGATCATGGCAGCGACGCAAAAGCCGATCGCTAGTGTGGCTTTTGAACAAACAGTGGATCACGTCGCTTGGAAGACAATTCCCTCTTGGTATCTTATGTCTCAGGAAGATCAGGCGATTCCTCCTGAGCTACAGCGTTTTATGGCAGAACGCATGGGTGCCAAAACGAGCGAGATCAAAGCGAGCCATGTGCCGTTTATTTCTCATCCCAGTGAAGTCGTCAAAATGATCGAAGCGGCTGCCGCTGTCCTTGTCCTTGTGAAGTAAAAGTCAGTAATCCGTGATGGTTGTGTCGAATCCGCTCTCCTTTCGGCGATCGAGGGTCTTAGACCTTTGGCAAGACAACGATCACCTTTAACAAATAAAAATGGACAAATCATCATGATTAGCAAAAGCTCTACTATTCTCGCTGTCGGTGCTACGGGTCAGTTTGCAAGTCTTGTTGTGCCTGAACTCGCTAAGCGAGGCGCGAAAGTCCGAGGACTAATTCGGGATGCAAAGCAGGGCGACACAGTGCTGAAAAACGGTGCGGTGGAGGTAGCAATCGGTGACCTGAGCGATCGAGCAAGTCTGGACAAGGCGTTGAAGGGCGTGGATTCAGTTTTCTACATCGCACCAGCTTTTATGCCTGATGAGGTGGCGATCGGCAAAAGCATGGTGGCAGCAGCGAAACAGGCTGGTATACGCCGCTTCGTGTTTTCATCTGTCATTGACCCAATCCTCAGCATGCTTGTGAATCATGCAGCCAAAGCACCAGTCGAGGAAGCAATCTTGGAATCAGACATGGAATACACTTTCCTGCACCCGGCGCTGTTTTTTCAAAATATGGCGCAAGCTTGGTCAACAGTAGAAAAGACTGGCATCTTCTCCGAACCCTGGTCAACCGAGACCCGCTTCAGCCGGGTTGACTACCGCGATGTAGCGGAGGTGGCAGCGATCGCACTGACGGAGGATCGGCTGCTCTTCGGGACGTTCGACCTTTGCGCCGAAGGCAACCTCAACCGCAGAGACGTAGCGACCCTGATGGGCGAGGTGCTGGGAAGAAAAATTGAGGCGACCCGGCTCAACCCGGACAAGATTGCAGATACCCCCGAGGGTACTGGTGCCGAGCAGGTGTCGCTGATGAAAACGATGTTCGACTGGTATGATCATCACGGTCTGATGGGAAACTCGCTCATCCTCCGTGCGATTCTGGATCGCGAGCCAAGGACACTACGAGCCTACTTCGAGGAACTCGCTGCCCAAGCGCAGTCCACAGAGCGATCGCTCTGTGGACTCAGCAGAATTTAGCCCAGCGTGTTCAATCCTGGACCTGGAGTGCCTCTGTGCTGATGCTGTCTATTGTCAAGATACACTTTGAGTCTAACGGCAAAGAAAACCATCATGCCTTTCGTGATGGCGGCATTGAAAGCATCGACATTGAAGTTTCGATTTGGACGATGCCCCAAGAGATTGACAATCCCATCTACTTTGACCAGGACGATCGATATGCTGCCTACGACTGCCCGTGATTGCAGGCACTGATGTGGCTAGCGTTGTCTGGAGTGTGGGCGATAGCATTCCTACATTTCACTACGGTGAATTACAGTGTATCAATCTTTCATCATCGATCCGATCGATAATGAAAGCGTTCGTTTTAGCCAACGCGAAAATTTTTCTGGTTTAATCGTCCCGTTACTTGCCAAAGATTTGAACACTAAAGTAATACATGGCTTTGAATTAATGGATCGAGCACTTAAGGCTCGTGCCGAAAGTTTGGAATCGTAAAAGAATCAATAGACCTCTTGCATGAATGGCAAATCAAGGGGTTCAAACTATTAGGAACTCGTGCTAAAAATCGATTCACGCAATAAGTCTATTGTTAAACTGCACATTCTCAGTTGCACACCTATCAAAAAACCTCATAACATCGAGCTATCTGTAGCAAATCGCCAATACAATCAATTGTTAGCTTCTTGGCGTATTGTGGCAGAGCATGTGAATCGAAGGTTGAAGATTTTTCGAATCTTGTCCGAACGCTATCGTAATCGCCGCAAGCGGTTTTGCTTAAGATTTAACCTCATTGCTGGACTGCTTAACTATGAACTCTCCCTTGCCTCCTGATTCATGCAAGAGGTCTATTAGTAAAGGTGTGTTGCGATCGCGCATAGAAGCCATTTGGGATCTATGAACTTGCCAGTCTTTTGAGCATCAATCTGATGAAACAAAGGTTGAGTTTAGCCGTCGCATGGCTGAGAGTTCTCTCAAAATTTTTAACCAAGCTCTTACAACGTTCGACCCAAGCATTCGTGCGCTCAATTATCCATCGAGTTGCCACGACAATGAAACCAGTTTTTCCTTGGGCAGCCTTTTCGGCTTTGCTGGGTTTGGGAGCTAGTTGCAAACGAATCTTGGTCATGATCTGAGGATAAATCGCTTGTAACGCCGTAGCGATCTTGTCAGGATGATACCCATTGTCCAGGAGGATGGTGGTCTTCGGAATGTTAACAGGCTTGACACGAAAGTAGTCCAAGTGATGACTCAACATTTCAATTGCCGCCCTGGTCATCCGACACATTGGCTTTAGTGCAGTGGCTAAAAAAGGGGAAGCCCAAAGTATCAACTGCCAGATGTCGTTTAATGCCATTGGTGCATTTATAATGACAAAATCCATTGGTTTCCACACAACCACATTGCACGTATTTTTTACAGCTTGCGAATCAATAATTAGCAATGTTGTCCACTTCGTTTTTTTTTTGACTTGTTCCCGCACCTTGGAATGCAAGGTAGCCATAATTTGGTCTAGTGCTCCATCCAAACGCCACTGTTTGTAATACCAGAATACTGTTGAGTAAGGCGGCAAGTCTTTAGGTAGGTCGCACCAATTACACCCATTTTTGAGTTGATAGAAGATGCCGTCGAGAATTTGTCTTTTAGTCCAACGTGGTGGTCTAGTTTTCTTCTTTTGGGGCAGGAGTGGCGAGATGATTTCCCACTCTTTGTCCCTTAAGCTGCTGGAGTATGGCATTTATTTGTGATCTTAGCTTTTCATCAGAGATCCCAAATGAGTTCTATAGTCCTGCCAACGGCAAATCTTTCCTTTAGGCGTGCGGATGCGCACCTTGCCACCGTCAATACTCATTTCCTCAACGCTTTCCTCGACGACGGGTAATGCAAAAGTTTGTCGATGCACTAGCCGTTGTTGTGTCCCTCGTGATACCGCGATTCCCGTCAAAACAGCAACATCTTGAGCTGAACGTTCATAGGATGCATTGGCGCTCACCAACAAGCAGCATTTCTGCAGGTAACGACTCAATTGAGTCCGGGCTTTGACTTGGAGGACTTGCGCCTGGTTCTCAGTGATGCTGATTTCTCCCAGGATGCTTTTGAGTCGCCGGCTTCGTCCGGTGCTAGTACCGCTCGCTGTTGCGATAAAAAAAGACCAATTTCTGGGCTGACATGTTCCAATATCTGTCCTCGTATCGCTGCTTCGATGCCTTCTAACGTTGTCAATTGCTCCGGTGCTGTTTCGTCGTATAACAAAGCCGCAATTGCACGAGCATGAGCTTGGATTTGTTGAAGTTTATCGGCATCCATTGCAGTATCCCTGGGGTCAAGCATTGATTACTTTTACCATAATGGAGCCATTCTTCATTCAGCTTCTTGAGTATTTCTACTTACTGCATAACTGGGATGCACCCGGTAAATCACACCAGTTACAGCCATTCTTGAGTTGATAAAAGATGCCATCCAATATTTGTCTCTTTGTCCACCGAGGCGGCCTGGTCTGCTTCTTTTGGGGTAGCAATGGCTCTATGACTTCCCATTCTTTATCGTTTAAGCTGCTAGAGTACGGCATTTCTGTTTATTTTAACTTACCATTAGAGATCCCAAATGGGTTCTATAGAAAAGCCAAGGCAGCGCCACAATTTTGAACACTGGGAATCGTAAGAGATCTTATGCGGTCTTCACCTGATAGAAAGCTTTCCGCAGGGCAACTCCATCCAAAGCTCTCTCTTTAGACACAAAAAGATTAACTTGCAACTTAACTCAATGAACTTGAGTGTTTCAAACGCAGTGGACGTTGAAGAATGAAAGCAGTACACAAAAGGCGATCGCAAATCCTCATATCTTCATCAATGCTCTGATTGGTATTGTCAACTTAACCCTGAAGACATTATTCAATATCAATTTTCTGTCTATTGAGATGACCCTCTTCCCCAAGTGGGTATCCCGCCCCATAAGCATCCCTGTCCAGAGTTTTTCTACGTTCTCAAAGGAGTATCTATGAACAACAATCCTGTCTTCAATATCTTCGGCGAGCCAGTCGAAGTTCTCGTCACAAGTAAAGCTACAAACAATTCTTTTTGCACTGGAGTGCAGACATCGCCACCCGGTGGCGGTCCGCCTCCGCACAAGCACGCGCGGGAAGATGAACTCTTTATGTTGATTGAAGGAGACTATGAATTTTTCGATGGTCATGAATGGAGCCGGGTCATGAAAGATGAGGTTAAGTACTCGATGAGAGGTAATTTTCATGCCTTTCGCAATTGTGGCAAGACAACGGGCAAGTTTCTCTTCCTCACAACCCCCGGTGGTCTCGATGAGTACTTTGAAACTATCAGTCCGCTAACCTTGCCAGAGGATATGGAGCGCTTCACTGAGATCAGTAAGCACTATGGTATTGAGTTCATGGCTTCAGAGCCACCCAAGCTGCCAAACGCTTTGCAAACCGGAGAGATGGCGGCAGCGATCAGGTGATGAACTGACATCGTGTTGCCCTGCAGTACGACTCTACTCGTGAGAAGTTTCACGCAGTCTTTGCCATCCCAAGAATCTCGTACTTATGAAAAACTTGACCAAGCTATTAGTGAAGCCATCAATCTGGTAACTGACAAAGACATAATTGGCTGGTTTAGTCACTGCTGTTATTATGTTTCACTCAATTCAAAAAGGCTATCAGCCCTTCCTCGACGCAGCAGGCACTACCTTCAAGGCATCCTCATAATCAGACTTCAGAAGATTGGGATTGAACAGCAAAAAGGGATTCAGTCATCGAAAAGAAAAGTAAGGAGCAACTATGTTAGCAACGATGGATCAGAAAGGCTCAGCAATGAATATTGACCTGCGATCACCAGCACTAAACTGCAGGGCAAACGCATCTTATTTTTGAAAGGCAGACTGGGCAAGGGTTTTAGGCATTTAGTATTTATGATTATCGATTCTTGAAATCCTTGCTACATAAGGCATTCAGAATTTAGATGCGTTTGCCCTGACTAAACTGGATTGATGGTGAGTGGGTCGATTCAGCGCAGCATACCGAGAGCATCAACCCAGCCACGGGTGGAATCATTGGCACTTACGCGGATGGTGGGCGTGAAGAGGCGATTCTAGCGACTAAGGCTGCGGTACGGGCTTTTCGAGAATTGGATTGGAAGGACAATCGTGCGCTCCGGGCACGAGTTTTAAATCAGATCGCGGATCGCTTTGAAGCACGACGAGACGATCTGATCGAGATTCTCTCACTCGAAAACGGCAAAATCCATGCTGAAGCAGCGTTTGAAGTTGAGATGATTCCGAGCAAGTTTCGGTACTGGGCATCGGTTGTGCTGACGAATTACGGACGCGCTCTGGAAGTTTTGCCGGGACGCCTTTCGATCGTTACTCAGTCGGCGATCGGTATTGCTGGAATCGTGGCACCCTTCAATTCGCCGCTCGTGCTCACCGTGCGTTCTTTGGCACCAGCTCTCGCTGCTGGTGTCACCACAGTGCTCAAATTGCCTGGTAACACAGCACAAATCAACTATCTCTTTAGTAAGGTTCTGGCTGAAGCTGCTGACTTACCAAAGGGCGTGATCAATGTCTTCAGCGAAAGCAGAGGCAAAGGCGGCTCGTCCTTTCTCATGGAGTCAAAAGATATTCGTGTAATCAGCTTTACGGGTAGTACGCAGACAGGGAAGGCAATTTCCGCAACAGGGTCAGCGACACTCAAGCTGTTTCAAACCGAACTTGGTGGCAAAACACCGATGATCATCTTCGACGATGCTGATCTTGAGGCGGCTGCACCAAAGGTTGAGAAGGCACTCACAACCTTCGCGGGTCAGTTCTGCATGACAGGTTCCCGGCTGTTGGTGCAGCGTGCTGTTGCTGATCGGTTTCGCACGCTGATCACCAAGCGACTGGAGAACGTTAAAACAGGACCGGCGTCTGATCCATCTAGCGATATGGGACCGCTTATAGATAAGCTGAACGTCGCTCGTGTTGACAAAATGGTGGAGGAAGCGCTCGCAGCGGGTGCGAAGGTGCTAGTACGCGGCGGTCCGATTGTCGAAGGTCCACTCGCGAGCGGTGCGTTTTATCGTCCGACTCTGCTAGAAGTAACCGATCCGAAAATGACAATCGTTCAGGAAGAGGTCTTCGGTCCAGTCCTGACGATGCAAATCTTTGATACTGAGGCAGAAGCGGTAAAGCTTGCAAACGACAGCGAGTATGGTTTGGCTGCGAGCATTTGGACTAGAGATGTTGACCGTCCACTGCGCGTCGCCCGCGAGATCGATGCAGGCACGATCTGGATCAACGATTGGGCGATCATTTGGGACGAGTTTGAGGAGGGCGGATTCAAGCGCAGCGGCAACGGCAGGCTGAATGGTCTAACGGCGATCGATGAATTCCTGGAGTACAAACATATCGCCTTCAACTCAGGCACGCTTCCCAGTGTTAGCGTTTCTGCCCAATAGTTGAGCTTGAGCTTAAGTCTTTTCTGAATCAGCCTCACAACCATCAAGCCCGATTATCAGGTTTGCTTAAGCAGCCTTGTAAGAGTATATATGTCGAGTACACCCGTAGAAATCGTCCAAGCCATTCTCAATGACCCCACTAACCCTGATGTCGTTAACCCGCTCGTCTCCCCCGATGCTGTCTACGTATCGCTCAGCTACAATAATCCCGACCTGAAAAAGCTCATGCCTTGGGCAGGCACGCATAAAAACGGTTCTGCCGGCATCCTCAAAACTTTCCAGGATCTCAATACCTTTTGGACTATCGAGACGTTCGATATCCAGCAGATCTTCGGCGAAGGCGAGAACGTAGCTGTCTTCGGCAGCTTTACTGTCCATTCGGTGAAACTCGATAAAACGTTCGTCTCTCCGTTCTCCGTCTGGGCGAAGGTGAAGGATGGCTTAGTCACCTATATGCAGTACATGGAGGACACCTTTGGCACAGGTTCGACCTTCCGATCGGGTGGTACCTGGATATTCCAGAGCAATCCAGACGGCAGCGAAGTATCGGTGCCATAGCAAAGCGATCAACGCAAAATTGCCACAGTGAACAGATCCATTTCGAGAGAAAACAAACGGGCTTGCTTTTCAGATCGCATCTAAAGGAATTCTATGTCAACTATGGCAACAAAAGTGAATCGGCAGTGGCGGCTTGTCTCGCGTCCCGTAGGTTTGATTGCAGAATCAAATTTTGAATGGATGCAAGAACCCGTAACCACTCCAGGAGAAGGACAAATCCTCATCCGCAACATTTATCTGTCTCTCGATCCAACCAACCGAGGATGGTTAGACGAGAAAGGAAATTACCTCCCACCTGTGGTCATTGGAGAGGTAATGCGGGGGTTCGGTATTGGTGTCGTCGAGCAATCTTGCAACGCCAACTTCCCAAAGGGAACCTTTGTTCAGGGGTTCCTGGGGTGGCAGGGCTATGCGATCACGGACGGCACTGACTTAGATAAGTTGCCAAAAGACCCATCCATTCCGCTGACAGCGTACTTGGGACTTTTTGGATTCATTGGCATGACAGCATATTTCGGTCTTCTGGATATAGGAAAGCCCAAAGTTGGTGAAACGCTTGTGGTTTCAGGGGCAGCTGGATCTGTTGGCTCTCTCGTGGGGCAAATCGGAAAAATCAAGGAGTGTCGTGTCATTGGGATTGCGGGTAGCGAAGAAAAATGTCGCTGGCTTAAAGACGAGCTTGGCTTCGATGCCGTAATCAACTATAAAACTGAGTCGGTTCTCGAGAGCTTGCAGCAGCATTGTCCTGATGGGATCGATGTTTACTTCGAGAATGTAGGTGGTGAACTCCTTGATGTTGTCCTAAGCCTCATCAACCTCCGAGCGCGGATTGTCCTTTGTGGTCTAATCTCTCAGTACAATGCTAGCGAACCAGTGCCCGGACCATACAATTTTGTCAACATCTTGATTAAGCGTGCGAAGGTCGAAGGATTTATTATCCTTGACTATTTCAACCGCGCCCAGGAAGCCATAGCAAATTTAAATCAGTGGTACGCGCAGGGCAAAATTAAATATCGTGTCGATGTGATTGATGGTCTTGAGAATGCTCCCCGTACATTTAACAAGCTCTTTGACGGCACGCATAAGGGCAAGCTCATCATCAAAGTTTCAGCTCGACTTTATCCATTTTGAAGAGGAAAGGTAGCAAGATCAGGACAGCGTTGTTTGGTTCGTCCTGATGAACTTGCTACCAAAAGAATTTCTGCCATTAATCTTAACGTTTGCCCCCCTGTTT
>JAHHHE010000115.1 GCA_019359535.1 Gloeocapsa sp. UFS-A4-WI-NPMV-4B04 | reverse complement strand
GTAGCAGGTCTTTGATGCGCTCCCACTGGTCATCTCTAAGGGCGTAACGTCGAGTCGTCATGGTGGTTCTAATCAGCTTATCTGATGTATCGCCAATTCCAGCTTACCTAATTGATGACACGCTCTAAGGTGTAATGAATTTTGCTACTGAATAAGCATTGGCAGGAGTGTAGTTTGATAAATCTTATTCAAAGCCACGATTATTTATAGTTAAGACTTTTAGGCAATTAATAGCTTGGTACTGGATCATGCAGTTGAAGGCTATTGATATTATTCCTAAACAAAGAATTACTGTTTAAAAATAGGATGATTTATCTCTAGTGAAGGAGTAGCTAATTCTTGGGAAAAGATGAATTTGAACTGAATTGATGCAAAACTAAAAGAGGCTGTAAGCAAGAGTTAAAGTTTTTGTGATCGCGTGTCACTAATGCTAACGCTGTCGTCGTTGCCCAAACCAGGTTTGCAGCTGTTGACGACAGGCTGATTCTAGAATGCCGCTTAGTACGGATAAGCGATGATAAGAACAGGCGCTATCAGGGATATTAGCAACAGTACGGATAGCCCCAGTTTTTGGGTCGTCGGCTCCATAAACTAAAAGACTAAGCCGTGCTTGCACAATAGCACCAGCACACATTGGGCAAGGTTCTAGGGTGACGTAAAGAGTGCATTGATTGAGATGCCAGTTTTGTAAAGCAGCACCAGCAGAACGCAGAGCGAGAATTTCGGCATGAGCTGTGGGATCTTTGTCGCGTTCTCGGCGATTTTCAGCTTCTGCAATTAAGTTGCCAGATGAATCAACGATAACTGCTGCGACAGGAACTTCCCCGGCTTCGCCTGCTAATTGGGCAAGTGCGATCGCTCGACTCATCCATTGCCGATGTCTAAGATATTCTGGGTGATCAATTGTTGCTCGGGCAATGCTGTTGCTCACAGTTCTAGCCAACTGGCTGTGCTAGTAGAGGATCAAGTTGACCTTTTGAATCTAAATCATAGACATCATCACAGCCGCCAACGTGCTGATCATTAATGAAGATTTGTGGCACACTTCGGCGACCATTAGCTCGTTCAGCCATCTGAGTTCTAGCTGCTTCATCACCGTCAATTTTGTATTCGGTGTAGTTTACGCCCTTCCACCACAGCAACAATTTAGCGCGGATACAAAAAGGACAAGTTTGCCAAGTGTAAATCTCGACGTTGGCTTTGTTGCGCTCTGGATGCCGATTTAACAAGGGGTTGAGGAAATCTAGCATATCTTACCTTGTGCCTTTTATGTGATTTGTACAGGAGTTACGTACAGGAGTTACGCACCTAAAGGCTGAAATATTGCTCTCCGCCTAGCACCCCCTAAAAAGGGAGGGAACTATATAGTCCCCCGTTTAACTCTGTTAAGGGAGCGATAACTGCGTAATTCCTACTGTATTTAGACTAGATCATCCTTTGGCAACTTGGATATTACTTGAGTAGATGAGCGTCATTACCTTTGGTAGTGCTACTACATCCGCATTACCTCAATACCAGCAACTGAAGCATAGTTCACTGATGCGTCAAATCCCAAAGTGAGCTTACCGTCATTTACCTGGATACCTCTAATTGACACCATCGTACCTTTTAGAGCGCCACCGCTTGCTGCTGTGATGTCGTAGTCATCCATGACAGTTTTACCCTCGGCGGTGACATCAAAAACTCGTTTGCCAACACCACCAGCAGGCTTACCTGGAGCGCCCCAGAACAATTCGGCAAAGTGCAGACGTACCTCAACTTGACCAGAAGCAGGCAAATTGAATGTTAGCAGACGCTGGGCGTTGTCTACCCTGCCTCGGTAAGTTTGATAAATTTTATCGTCAACAGTATTAGCGATCGCGGGTGCAGGAGTGCCACCGTTCTCAGCAGGAGCATTAGTGGGGGTGAATAAACCAGTATCTGATCGCCAAACATTACCCTTAATATCGGTGTAGGAGGAACTGCTACCTACATCAATGCGATTTAGCACTGTGCGAGTTTCGGGTCTGACGTTGCTAATTAAATAGACGTTATCGTTGTAATCATAGTTGATGCCAGAGTAGTCCATCGCCATGATCCAGGTATTGGCGATCGCTTTTCCCTGCCCATCTTCTGCCTGCCAGAAGCGAACGTGATGACCACTTGGTCCTGGACTGCCATTATTTTTGTCAACAAGCTGATTGTTCTTCAGCGGATCGCTCCATTCATCAGCGATTCTGAAGCCAAAGGTTCCGTTTGAGTTAAATGTCCCTTGTGCTAGTTGTGTTGAATTGTTTTTGTCTGGTAGTAGTGTTTGCGCGTCAATGCCTGCGTGAGTGAAGATTTGAGCAGTGGTGCTGCTGCCCTTACCGAACCAAGACACTGTAGCAGTTCCACCAGGCTTATGGAAAGCGGCTAGCTGACGCACTATTACTGGTGTGGATGTGTTTGCGCGCTGCCAGTAAGGTGAGATAACTTCGTCGCCGACTGTCTGAACCAGCCCATTTTTATTAAGTTCTTGACCAGGATTAGTAATTGTAGTTCCATAGCCGAAGACTTTGACAATTTCGTTCAGCGTCGGCTCTACTCCACCTTCAGGTATTCTCTGCCAAAATCCGGCGAGTTGAACAACGGTGTTCGGCTCATTACTATCGTTAGATTTTATTGTCAATGTGCCGTTGTGGATATCACCGCTAGTGGCTTTGAAGCGCACCCGTAGATCGAGTTGACCTCCTGCCGCAATACTTGTCGGCAGTGGGGTGTTATTTGCCAGTTCCCAAGGGCCTGTAATTGGTACTCCACTAATTCGTAGTGGGCTGCTGCCAAGGTTTTTTGTTCGCAGCGTGACAATATCATGCACCCCATTAGGCGGTGGATTTGTCAAGCTACCGATCCGACTAAATACCAAGCGATTAGAGAATGGCACACCGTCTAAGTTCTCAATTTCAATTTCAGGTCCGACTGCTGCTACTGCCGAACTACTACTCGAACTCAACCTAGCATTGAGGGGTGTTTCTATAGTGCTGAGGCTATCTTGCTGCGTTAACCGATAGCCATTACTATTATTGCTATCCCCCAAAAGCGCACCAGAGGTGTCTTGGGTAAAATGATTATTGACCATCTCACACCTCCTGGTGTTATAAGTGCAAAAATCCGAATTTATCTAATAGGCTGACAATCTCTCTATACCTTGTACCACACTTCTACGTAGTAGCAGCAGTTATATTGCAAAAATGAAACTAAGTGTACGAATAGCTTACTTTACTAAAAGGTTTCCTTATGTCTAGTTCCAGCTGCTTAAAACTTAATTAAAACCTGCGCTCAACATTACATTTTTGGATAAAGCGTTTGTTAACCTCTTTTTTCACGTTGAGGTTGACAGGAGTTGAGCAAGAGCAAATTTTATCTGAAAAAGTAAATAATATACATATCCTGAGCTAGCAATAAATTTGCTTGTTGAAGCTCAAGCTTGGAGCAAATAAATGTTGATGACTTAACAGTTTTAATTATTTAGGATGCGATTCTCCGCAGGAGACGCTTCGCGAACGCGCTTGAAATTCGTTTTCTGAGGATAGATTGCCGCAAATATAACTTTTGACATACTCCCTGACTATAGCGGCACAGGGATTCTTCTGGAGTCACCCCCTAGAATTACTGGTTCAACACTTCGGCACAGATCAGTGACCACGAGTCCACTTAAATTAAATACCGCAAGGGATTTAATCCAGAGATGGTTCTCTCAAGCGAGCAATGCGTGTGAAGCTTCCCCCGCGCTCCGTCGCGCCTCAGTCTTTCACTCCATTCCAGAAGTCTGTTTCGGTATGCCCTACCGTAAGTTCAAACCTAATTAATCGGTTCTCTATATGCATGGTGTTTGAAACTTTTACCGTTCGACAGAGCTCACGGCGAAGCCCACAAAAACGTTTCTCTGTGGAACCTCATAGCATCAGTTTTCATGGTTCAATGCATCGGGAACGATGCGAGGTTTTTAAAGTGGTTGATTACCTTGTCCACTGTATTAATTATAACATAGTTCATGTGCTTAAAAACACTATCAACTAATATAAAGCACTGACCGTAAACGGCGGGGCTTTAAACCCAATTTTCCGGTAAACTCGAATATACATTAATACGCTGCTTGGTTGAATTAAAAAGTGTCACAAGAAAATCAGACTCCTGAACTACAATTTACTGGTACTACCCAGAACCCGCCCCAATTACCCTTTGAGGACTGGTTTGAATATCCAGTACGGGCACAACCACACCACACTGACTATGCAGGTGTAGTCTGGCATGGTTCTTATCTAATATGGATGGAAGAGGCGCGGATAGAATGCTTGCGCTCAATTGGCATTGACTTTGCCGATTTAGTCGCCTTGGGATGCGATGTACAAGTAGTAGAGCTTTCAATGCGCTACCACCGCCCTATCCAAATGGGTATGGCAGCAGTAGTCAGAACACGGATAGCAGAGGTAAGCGGCGTTCGGATTAATTGGAATTATCAAATTCAGTCTCTAGATGGACATCAACTCTATGTAACTGCGCGGGTAACTTTAGTGGCTGTTGATCTGGAAAAGGGAAAGATTATGCGCAAACTGCCTTCAACTATAAAGAATGCTCTTGCCAGGCTTACAGGTGTAGGTGGCAGTTAAGTTTAAGGCTAATATTATTTAAGCCGACGAGATAGCATTACTAAATAATTATTCACTGAAATAGCTTTTAAATCAATCAGTTTTAGCAATTTTGATTAGTAACACCCCAGAATTTTGCTGTGATATACTAATCTGAATTTAAATCATGAATGCTTTAGCTAATTTTTTTAAACAAAGCAACAATTAGACTATAGTGCGTTCAGTATTAATATCTAAAATCAAATTTATTACAGCTTACTTTAAAATATTGGTTTTTTCATTTTTTAGAGGAATGAATAAATTTTTAAAGATTTTAGGACAAAACTCAGCTAGAATAAATAAATATAAAAATATTTATAAAAATTAGAGAATATAACTTAATAAAACTCTACTTATAATTAAATTTATATCAAAAATATTTAATCAAGTATTATTTACACAAGGCAAAAAGCGCTAAAGTAAGAGTAACTTCTACAGGCTCTATCTTTAAATTAATCTTTTATAAAACATGACTTTTAACTCTATCGCTCCTAATAGGCTTAAAAAAGTATTCCAAATTCTCCTCTCGCTATTCATAATTATTGCAGGCACGTTGCACTTTATAAAGCCAGATCCATTTGTAAAAATTGTGCCGGACTACTTGCCTTATCACTTGGAACTTGTTTATATTAGCGGTCTCTTTGAGATTCTTTTTGGAATTGGGCTATTAATACCTTCACTGAGGAGTGCTGCTGCTTGGGGGTTAATTTTGCTGTTCATTGCCGTTTTCCCAGCAAATATAAATATGGCAGTTAACAATATTCCAATTCAAGGTGTTCCCCATAATCAAATTTTGTATTGGCTACGGCTACCGTTTCAAGCAGTTTTAATTGCTTGGGCTTGGTGGTTTACTAAAGAACAAAAATAGCAAAATAAAAGTGGTGAGTAGTAGTTTGTAGAAGTAGCTAATAAAGAAGGCGATCGCGCTACTTATTTTGTTACTTGGGTTACTTTTAATTTGTTGCTTCATATTCTGTACGTAGATATTACCCAGTCTAGTCATGGGATGTATCTATTTTTTACGGCTGTTAAGCATAGGGTTTTATGGTATGGCTGGCATGGAAACAAACAACAGCAGCAAAACTTAACACAGCTAGCAGCCGACATTAGGACGCATAGGTATCCTCCCTCTGATAGACTTGAGAACTGGAATAGACAGACGAAAAAGCGCTTAAAGCAAGCAGTTGGGAGGATAGACTTCGTGGAAAATACACTTGGGCTAGAGATTATTGAGGTAGTCGAGCAAGCCGCGATCGCATCTGCACGGTGGATGGGCAAAGGTGAGAAAAACATTGCTGACCAAGTTGCCGTCGAAGCCATGCGCGAACGGATGAACAAAATTTATATGCGAGGTCGGATTGTCATTGGAGAGGGAGAGCGAGATGATGCTCCCATGCTTTACATCGGCGAAGAAGTCGGTATCTGCACAAGGGAAGATGCCAAAACTTACTGCAACCCTGATGAACTGATAGAGATTGACATTGCCGTTGACCCCTGCGAAGGCACTAACCTTGTTGCCTACGGTCAAAATGGTTCGATGGCTGTGCTAGCTATTGCGGAAAAAGGTGGATTATTCGCAGCGCCAGACTTTTATATGAACAAGCTGGCAGCACCACCACTGGCAAAAGGTCATGTTGATATTAACAAGTCCGCTACTCAAAACCTGAAAATTCTCTCCGAGTGCCTGAATCGTGCCGTTGAAGAATTGGTTGTAGTGGTAATGGATCGACCTCGCCACAAAGACCTAATCCAAGAAATTCGTGGTGCTGGAGCTAGAGTGCGACTGATCAGTGATGGTGATGTTTCTGCCGCAATTTCCTGTGCCTTTTCCGGAACTAATATTCATGCCTTGATGGGCATCGGTGCAGCACCAGAAGGCGTAATTTCAGCTGCTGCCTTGCGCTGCTTGGGCGGGCATTTCCAAGGTCAACTGATCTATGATCCAGAAGTAGTCAAAACTGGTTTGATTGGGGAAAGCAAAGAAAGCAACTTGGCACGGCTGAGGGACATGGGCATTGATAACCCAGATAAGGTTTATACCGCCGAAGAATTGGCTAATGGTAAGACAGTTCTTTTCGCAGCTTGCGGCATTACCCCTGGAACCTTAATGGAAGGTGTCCGGTTCTTTGGCGGAGGAGCAAGGACTCAAAGCTTGGTCATTTCTAGCCAATCCCGAACAGCTCGTTTTGTCGATACGATCCATATGTTTGACGAACCAAAGGCGCTACAACTGCGGTAGGAGGCAAGAGGCGAAAGGCAAGAGGCGCTAAGGTTAAAACCATAGCTCAAGCGCCCCTACCCCTAGCCCCTAGAATGGAGGACACATGAATATTGTGGTTGTAGGGCTTAGTCATAAGACAGCCCCTGTAGAAGTTAGAGAAAAGCTAAGTATTCCAGAAGCGCAGATGGAAAGCGCGATCGCGCACCTCTGTAGCTATCCCCATATTCAAGAAGTTGCTATCCTTAGCACTTGTAATCGTCTGGAAATTTATATTGTTGCTCATGAAACTGAGCAGGGCATTCGGGAAGTTTGTCAGTTTCTCTCAGAACACAGCAAATTGCCCGTATTGGCTTTAAGGCAACACTTATTTATGTTTTTGCACCAAGATGCAGTTATGCACCTGTTAAGGGTGGCAGCTGGCTTAGATAGCTTGGTGTTAGGAGAAGGGCAAATTTTAGCCCAAGTAAAACAAACCCACAAACTTGGACAGCAGTATAACGGAATTAAACTGATTCTAAATAAGCTGTTTAAACAAGCGCTGACAGCTGGCAAGCGTGTGCGGACAGAAACAAGTATTGGCACTGGCGCAGTCTCCATTAGCTCGGCTGCTGTAGAATTAGCGCAAATAAAAGTGCAAAATTTAGCCGCTTGTAGAGTAACGATTGTTGGTGCTGGTAAAATGTCCCGGCTCTTGGTGCAACATTTAGTAGCCAAAGGCGCTGTCCAGATTTCAATTCTCAATCGCTCACGTCAACGAGCAGAGGAATTAGCAAGTCAGTTTCAAGGAACTGATCTACAAATTTATCCGATTTCTGACATGATGTCGGTACTGGCAATATCCGATTTAGTGTTTACCAGTACAGCAGCAACAGAACCATTACTGGATCGCGCCAAACTCGAATTGGCTCTAGAACCAAATCGCCCTTTGATGCTATTTGATATTTCTGTACCACGTAATGTGCATGGAGATGTTAATGATCTAGATCATGTTCAGGCGTTTAATGTTGATGACTTGAAGGCAGTAGTGGCGCAAAACCATGAAAGCCGTCGCCGGATGGCAATGGAAGCGGAAAGACTGTTAGAAGAGGAAGTAGAAGCGTTTGAAGTGTGGTGGCGATCGCTTGAAACTGTCTCTACTATTAGCTGCTTGCGGGATAAAGTAGAAGCGATTAGAGAGCAAGAATTGGAAAAAGCCTTGTCTCGACTCGGTTCTGAATTTGCTGAAAGACATCAAGAAGTGATCGAAGCTTTGACACGCGGCATTGTGAATAAAATTCTTCATGATCCGATGGTGCAACTGCGATCGCAACAAGATATCGAAGCAAGACGGCGGGCAATGCAAACTCTCCAAACGCTGTTTAACCTAGATGTAGGTGAGCAGTTTAGTTAAGTAGAGGCTAGAGGAACCAGAGGCTAGAAAATTTATCTTACATCTTCTCCTCCTAACCTTGTCTGCTTATGTCTAAACGATTCTCAAACCGCGTTTTTCGAGTGGTTGTACTGCTGTTAGGTTTGTGGCTATTTTTCGATTTAGCCTCTCACCTAGCAGCAGAAATTTTATGGTTTCAAGAAGTTGGGTATTTACCAGCATTTTTGTTGCGGTTAAAGACACAACTGGGATTGTGGGCGATCGCGTTTTTTACTTCAGCTAGCTTTTTATGCGGCAATTTAGCTGTAGCTAATCGTTTCAAGTATTCTAACCAAGCTAGTATTGCATACGAAAGTAAGACAGAATTGGGATTGCGTTGGCTACTACCAGTCGTATTAGGACTTAGTATGCTGGTAGGTTTAATACTGATTTACTATGGTCAAAGTGCCTTAAGTTTTTGGCAGCCAAATCTTAAAATTTTCAATGTTTTTCCACAATTAACTCAATTAAAGTACCAAAATTTCCAACAGCTGTTACAAAGTCCTCTAGATCAAGTTTTAGAGTTAAGTATACTGCTAGGATTTAGCGCTGCAATTTTTGTAAATCCTCAGTTTTGGTTAAGAGCGATCGCACTCATAATTAGTATAATTTTTGGTTTTGTATTATCAAATTATTGGGCTACTTTTTTACAATATTTACATCCCACAAGTTTTAATTCCACTGAGCCATTATTTGAGCGCGATATTAGCTTTTATGTGTTTTCTCTACCTATATGGGAATTGCTGGAATTTTGGTTAATCGGAATATTTTTATATGGGTTAATAGCAGTTTCTCTAATTTATTTATTATCAGGAGACAGTTTTAGCCAAGGGAGATTCCCAGGTTTTTCTTCAGCGCAGCTACGACACTTACACGCATTGGGCGGCTGTTTGGGCATGGCGATCGCTCTCCGTTATTGGCTAAACCGCTATAAATTGCTTTATTCCACACGCGGCGTTGCTTATGGTGCTAGCTACACAGATGTAAACGTACAATTGCCTGTTTATACTGGGCTAAGTCTGCTGTCAGTAGCGATCGCAATATTTCTATTTTGGCAAACTATTTTCTGGACTAAAAAATATAAAAATTCCAAATCACAGTTTTTAAGAGTAAGTCAACAGCATTTCCAATCGTTGATTTACCCATTAGGGCTGTATTTAATTGGGGCAGTTGTAGCCACGATTATTATCCCTGTTACTGTACAACGCTTATTAGTAGAACCAAATGAATTAGTCCGTGAACGCCCTTATATCCAACGTAGTATTGCCTTAACTAGACAGGCTTTTAATTTAGAAAATATTGAGGTAGAAACGTTCAATCCACAAGGCGGACTTACCGCAGCTGACTTACAAGAAAATGACCTAACAATTCGCAATATCCGTCTTTGGGATACACGCCCATTATTAGAAACTAATCGGCAGTTGCAACAAATTCGACCTTATTATAAATTTCCTAATGCAGATATTGATCGCTACACACTGAAGGAAGCGAGAGGAACACCGCAAGCAGAAAAGCAACAGACTATCATTGCAGCGAGAGAGTTAGATTATACTGCGGTTCCGCAGCAAGCTCAGACTTGGGTAAACGAACATTTAGTTTATACGCACGGCTACGGATTTACATTAAGTCCAGTAAACACGGTAGCAGCTGGTGGTTTACCCGATTACTTCGTTAAAGATATTGGAGTTGAGGCACAAGGAAACGATAGCAGTTTACGTACCTCTAGCAAAAAAATTCAGGCAAGTATTCCGATTGGTAATCCTCGGATTTACTACGGCGAAATTACTGATACATATATCATGACTGGCACAAAAGCTAGAGAGTTAGATTATCCCAGTGGTAACGACAATGTTTATAACACCTATGATGGAAGCGGTGGAATTGGGATTGGTTCTAGTTGGCGACGCTGGTTATTCGCTCAATATCATCAAGATTGGCAGTTTTTGGTAACTCAGAACTTTACGCCGCAAACAAAGGTTTTATTTCGCCGCAATATTAAAGAACGAGTCAGAGCGATCGCTCCTTTTCTACACTATGACGGCGATCCTTACCTAGTAGTCGCTGATGTCAATTCACAGCAGCAAGATGGAAATTATCTTTACTGGATTATTGATGCTTACACAACAAGCGATCGCTATCCTTATTCTGATCCAGGTAATCACGAATTTAACTACATCCGGAACTCAGTAAAAGTTGTCGTCGATGCTTACAATGGCTCTGTTGATTTCTACATTGCAGACACTCAAGATCCAATTATTAATACTCTAAAAAGTATCTTTCCTGGATTATTCAAACCTTTGGATACTATGCCAGCAGAGTTGATAAAACATATACGCTATCCAGTAGATTTGTTTAATATCCAATCCGCGCAATTACTGACTTATCACATGAGCGATCCACAAGTGTTTTACAACAGAGAAGACTTGTGGCAAGTTCCCAATGAAATTTACGGCAGTAAACAGCGACAGGTAGAGCCTTACTATCTAATTATGAATCTGCCAACAACAGCTCAATCAGAAGAGTTCATTCTACTGCTTCCGTTTACGCCAAGGGAACGCCCGAATTTAATTGCATGGTTAGCGGCGCGATCGGATGGGGAGGAATACGGTAAGTTGTTGCTATACGAGTTTCCTAAGCAGCAGCTAATCTATGGAACCGAGCAAATTGAAGCTCGAATTAACCAAGATCCAGTAATTTCTCAGCAGATTTCGCTGTGGAATCGTCAGGGTTCAAGAGCGGTTCAAGGAAATCTGTTGATAATTCCCATAGAGCGATCGCTCCTCTACGTTGAACCGCTTTACCTAGAATCAGAACAAAGTAGCCTACCTACTTTAGTAAGAGTGATTGTTGCTTACGAAAACCGAATTGTGATGGCAGAAAGCTTGCAACAGGCGCTTGATGCTATTTTTCAGCCAGATAACACAGTAACCCCTGCGATCGTCCGTCCTGTTGAATAATGGTAGCTGAGAACAAGTTGAGACATCCTATGATTACACCAAAAATCCCCACACCGTCAAGTATGGGGAGTATAAAAAACTACATGAAACTAACTAAGCGTTAGTGTATATTCCTGTTCTTAGCTCTGCCCTAGTCCTTCGCGGACGCGCTTACCGTATTCTGGATCGCATTGCATAAAGTGTTCTACGATGCGCTCTTGAATATCCTGGTTGCACTTTTTCAGAGCTGTGACGAGGTTTAAAATCAAGTCATTGCGCTCCCAGTCTTCAAAGGTGCGATACCGTTCGCCAGCCTGCTGATAATCGTTAGTCCGGCTAATTTTTTGGCGCGTGACAGGACCTTGAACATAAGGAGTGTGATCTTTGCCAGATTTTGGTGCTTCTTTAAGCCCACCAAGACTGCTTGGCTCGTAATTTACGTGGGGGTTCTCTCCAGCTGCAACTGAGTCAACATTGAGAGCCATCTGACCATCACGCTGATTTGTTGCAACTCGTGTTTTTGGTTGATTAATCGGTACTTGGAGATAATTTGTGCCGATGCGGTGACGTTGAGTATCTGAGTAAGAAAAAGTCCGACCTTGAAGCAATTTATCGTCTGAGAAGTCAAGCCCATCAACTAATACACCTGTACCAAATGCGGCTTGCTCAACTTCGGCAAAATAGTTGGTAGGATTTTTGTCCAACACCATACGTCCGATAGGTAGCAAGGGAAATTGGTCTGGAGGCCAGATTTTTGTGGGATCTAATGGATCAAAATTTAGTTCAGGATGCTCGTCATCAGACATTATTTGCACACAGAATTCCCATTCAGGATAATCACCCTGTTCAATCGCTGCGTACAAATCCTCTGTTGCATGGTTAAAGTTTTTAGCCTGAATTTCCTCAGCCTCAGCTTGAGTTAGGTTTTTTACCCCCTGCTTCGGAACCCAGAAATACTTGACTAAATGCCCTACACCCTCAGAGTTAACCATCTTGTAGGTATTTACACCTGAGCCTTCCATCATGCGGTAGTTTGCCGGAATTCCCCAAGGACTGAACAGCCAGGTAATCATGTGCATTGCTTCCGGCGTATGGCTGATAAAGTCAAATATCCGGTTCACGTCCTGACGGTTTGTAACAGGGTCTGGTTTAAAGGCGTGAACAAGGTCGGGAAACTTGATGGGATCTCTAATAAAAAAGATTTTCAGGTTATTTCCCACTAAATCCCAGTTGCCATCTTCAGTGTAAAACTTTGCAGCAAAGCCACGCGGGTCACGCAGAGTCTCTGGTGAATGACCGCCATGAATAACACTGGAAAAACGCACAAATACAGGCGTAATTTTGCCTTTTTCTTGAAAAAGTTTTGCTCTGGTGTATTTACTTGCGGGTTCGTCGCCTATTGTTCCGTAGGCTTCAAAATAACCATGAGCGCCTGCTCCTCTGGCGTGAACGACGCGCTCAGGTATGCGTTCGCGATCAAAGTGGGTGATCTTTTCTAGAAAGTTATAGTTCTCTAGAACTGTGGGACCTCTATCACCTACAGTCCGAGTATTTTGGTTGTCAGTTACTGGATGACCTTGACGGTTTGTGAGAGTTTGGTCTTCGTTGCCTAGCTGATCATTTTGTTGATTGTCAGTCATATGCACCCTGAATTAGATGTTTCTTTTCCAGTTTTCCGTTTGGCAATAGACTAGTCGAGTTTTCCGACAAGTCAAACTCGTTATGTATTCGCCTTTATAAATCATAGTCGTTATGAGTATCTTTAGCAAGACGCAGATAGATATAATTCAAAGGCGATCGCCCACAACATTTATAGCTAGATAGCATTCAGCGCGGCTCTAGCGATGCTGGTATTGCGGCTAGTAATCCACTTATCCTAACCAGGAATCACCCGCGCTTACCCTATACCAACGAAGGATAATGCTGACGGGGCAACTACCCTTGACTAGGTATTTACCTATGCAGATGTAACTATCGAGTTGTTCTAATATTTGTTCTTAGTTTTATTTAGGATCAAAGGGCTATATATTGCTACGCCTGTTGCCTAGCCAAATCTAGTGTTATGCAAAGGACTTGGCTGCTTGCCTAAGTTATTTTTTATACCAAAATCTGTACTGTGATTGCACTGCTATGAAGCGATCGCCATGCAAGAAATCTTCATAGCACTGCGATATCCTTTACTAGTTTTAATTATTAGCCACTGACTATGGAGCGTACTCCTACTGGCGACTATACTCTTTAGCCAGTAAAGCCTACCATCACTACAGCTATAGCACCAAGCAGGGCCAAAATCGACAGCACTAAGCCAGCGTTAGGGCTACCTTTCCATGAATAATCTTTGTCATTTTTATCATTCATAAATACTTATCCTGATATTAAAATTCTGACTTCATTGTTACATTTTTAATACAATAACAAACACTTAAGTTACAACATTAGCTGAGTATTGTTAAATCAACACAGTAGCAGAAGTATACCCAATGAACTGCTTGGCGCGATATTCCCTGGGTGGGCTTGCCTGTTCGAGTTCTGTTTGTATAGCTTGAGTTCTTACAGGCTACTTAGTCGTAGTGGGCCGCGCTACAAATCTTTCTTAACTAGAAATTAATTAAACCTTTGCCTGACCTTGATCAGCGTCTACTAAGCTTTGGACGCAGGCACAAGATTTAGAGAACACTAATGGTATCACGACGTGAATTTGTTAGTTTAGTAGGCGCAAGTGCCGCAGGTGCTGTTCTTGTGTCTCCTTTAAAGGCTCTTTATGCCAGAGAAGCTCAAGGACAATCGATTAGAAGTAGAGGCTATGGAGCGCTGCGACCAGATCCTAACGGCTTACTAGACTTGCCACGCGGGTTTCAATACCGTGCTTTTTCTCGGACGGGCGACATGATGAGTGATGGTAGTTTAGTACCAGGCGATCATGATGGTATGGCTGCTTTTGCTGGGCCAAGAGACACAACTATTTTGATTCGCAATCACGAACTAAGTCCAGACGAAGTTACCAAGCCAAAAGTTAAAGCCCCCGTAGATAAACAGTACGATACACTGTCTAGAGGCGGCACTACTACATTAATCGTTGGCTCAGACCGCAAACTTATTAAAGATTATGCTTCCTTAGCTGGAACTTACCGTAATTGCGCTGGCGGTCGTACTCCTTGGGGTTCTTGGATTAGTTGTGAAGAAACTACGGCTACGCCAGCTACTGCTCCTGGGAGTGTGCTTAAAATGCACGGCTATAACTTTGAAGTCCCAATTAGTGCTAAGAGTCCTGTAGACGCGATTCCGCTTGTTGCTATGGGTCGCTTTAATCATGAAGCCGTTGCTGTAGACCCCAAAACTGGAATTGTTTATGAAACTGAAGATCAAAGAGATGGTCTATTTTATCGCTTCATTCCCAATCAGCTTGGGAAATTGAGTGCAGGCGGTGTCTTGGAAGCTTTGAAGATTAAGGGTAGACCTCAAGCGAAAACCTTTGCTGACTTTCCTGTAGGTAAGCCGATGCAAGTTGAGTGGGTGCGTATTGAAAATCCTAACCCTGCTACAGATACTGTACGGGAAGAAGGTTTTGCCAAAGGCGCAGCTCAATTTACTCGTGGCGAAGGAATATGGTACGGCAAAGGTGAGTTTTACTTTTGTTGTACCAATGGCGGTTCTGTTGATCCAACTACTGGAAGCACCAATGGATTAGGTCAGGTATGGCGTTACGTACCTGGGAGAACTAACGCGGGCGGTACTATTGAACTGTTTGTTGAGCCAAATAACAAAAGTGTACTCGATAGTCCCGACAACATTGTTGTATCTCCGTTTGGCGATCTATTTATTTGTGAAGATGGAGATGGTGAGCAGTTTGTAGTCGGGGTTACTCCTCAAGGCAAACTCTATCATTTCGCTCGTAATGCAATTAATGATCGAGAATTTGCTGGAGTTTGCTTCTCGCCGGGTGGTCGAACGATGTTTGTCAATATTCAAGATCCTGGCATTACTTTTGCTATTTGGGGTGATTGGCGACGGGGTTAAGGTTAAACAGCATTGGCAATAACCCCGCAGCAGAAGTTTTATTAACAGCTTTTAGATAGGCACTGCGGGGAAGCTTGATTAACCTCGTTAGCTATAGTAATTACAGCATTTTCTCTAGGAACTGCTTTGCGCGATGCCCCAAAGGGGCTTGCCTGTGAAGGCTCGCACTGAGGATGATTAAAAAACTGTTGTGGTGCTGCATCTTCAGCTAGTCGCCCTTGATCTAGAAACAAAATGCGATCGGCAACTTCTCGCGCAAACCCCATTTCATGGGTAACAATTGCCATCGTAATCCCTGTTTTAGTCAAGTCTTTCATCACTTCCAACACTTCTTTCACCATTTCAGGATCAAGTGCTGATGTTGGTTCGTCGAATAACATAATTGCGGGCTTCATTGCTAGAGAACGCGCGATGCCCCAAAGGGGCTTGCCTGTGAAGGCTCGCTACTCGTTGCTTTTGTCCTCCAGATAACTTAGACGGGTAAACATCGGCTTTATCTGATAAACCAACTTTTGCCAATAATTCCAGTCCTTCTTGTCGCGCTTGTTCGTGCGAAATATGCTTCACGTTTAGTGGTGCATAAGTCACATTTTTTAGCACTGTCATGTGTGGAAATAAATGGAAATGTTGAAACACCATGCCGATATTTTGGCGAACTTTCATAATATCGGTTTTATGGGCAGTAATGTCCGCTCCATTGACATAAATCTTGCCTGAAGTTGGAACTTCAAGTAAATTCATGCAGCGTAAAAAAGTTGATTTTCCTGATCCAGAAGGACCAATAATTGCAACAACTTCTCCTTGATGAATTTCCGTAGAAATTCCTTGTAATACTTTAAGGTTGCCGAATGCTTTATATAAATCTTCAATCTTAATAGCTGATTTTGAATTACTGTCAAATTGTCGCTCTTTTTTAAGAACTCCGTTGAAGTCTGCGTTCGAGTGCATATCCCCCCCAGGTTAAAGCCATAACTAACAAATAGTAAACAATGCCTGCAAATAACAATGGTTCAAAATAAATATATTTTTCTGCCCCGACAATTTGGGCGCGGCGTAATAAATCAGCTACACCAATAGTTGAAACTAAAGCAGAATCTTTTAATAGGGCAATACTCTCATTTACAAGTGCAGGCAAAATATTTTTCAAGCCTTGGGGTAAGATAATGTCCATCATCATTGGCTTATAAGGAACACCCAAAGATAAAGCAGCTTCTCCTTGTCCTTTATCAACTGCTAGAATTCCAGCACGAATTGTCTCAGAAATGTATGCTCCTGAATTCAGAGTAAATGTAATTACGCCTGCTAGTAATGCCGGGATGTTATAGCCAGTTATTTGGGGCGTTGCGTAATAGACTAACGCTATTTGTAATAGTAGTGGTGTGCCTCTGAATACAGATGTGTAAGCTGTACCAAACCAACGTAGTGGCTTTGATAGTAGAAATCTTAAACAAAGACAGCACCACACCCCAGAGAAAGCCTAGAAATGCTGATAATGCAGTAAATAGTAAAGTGACGCGGATTCCATCAATAATAAAGGGAATACTGGGTGCTATTTTGCCAGATCCAAAGCCGGAATTGCTGGTATTTTCGGTTGTAGCAGTTGGTTTACCATTGTTTTCAAACCATTTTTTCACCAGATTTTCTATTTCGCCGCTTTGCTTCATCTGCGCTAGAACGCGGTTGAAGTCAGCAACTTTATCTGAACCTTTGGGAAATGCGATCGCGCTGCCTGCTTCTCCAACGTTAGGACTCGTGTTAAACTCCAAATCGGGATTGCTCCCAATAAAACCTTTAGCGATCGTATCTTCAATAATTGCCGCTTTGATTCGTCCTGCTTTAACTTCTTGGATAATTTCAGAAGTTCTATTTAAAGATTTTAGTTTGACATTTTTAAATTTTTTAGCTGCTTCTTCTTGAGTCGAACCTAACTGTACACCAACATTTTTACCCGCTAAATCTTCTGGTTTTGTTAAGTTACTACCTTGTTAAGCAACAATTGTATTTTTTGCTTCGTAGTAAATATCAGAAAAATCGACATTTTTTTTGCGTTCTGCTGTGGGTGTCATTCCAGCCATGGCAAAATCAGCACGACCAGATTGCAAGGCAGGAATTATCCCATTAAAGTCTGTATCTTTAATTTCAAGCTGATAGCCAAGTTCTTGGGCAATATTCTTTGCAATATCTATATCAAACCCAGTAATTTCGTTTTTACCACTAGCAGTATCTCGAAACTCGTAAGGTGGATAGTCAGCTGATGTGACCATCGTTAATTTTTGCTGTTGTGCTGTAACGTAATGGGTTAATCCCTGCCCCATAATGATAGTTAACGCTACTATGACGGCAAGGATAATATTAAAAAGTTTAATTTTTTTCATGTATGTAATTATCTTATTACTGCGGCAAGATTTACGAAAAATGACATTACCAGTAATGGATATTATTCTAGAACGTACTGTTTTTGACATCAACAAAAATTCTAAAAACATAACATTGTCATTATCTGATTTTGTCTAGAAAACAAATGTGGTTCTAATTACACCAATAAGTGGTTATGCAAAATCAATTACATAGTTATCTCCAAATTCTCTCAGCACTTTTTCCACATAATCAACTAAGCTTTGCCAGCTAGAGTAAGCGCTCAATTCAATCCACTCGTACTTCATGAA
>JAHHHE010000114.1 GCA_019359535.1 Gloeocapsa sp. UFS-A4-WI-NPMV-4B04 | reverse complement strand
GACAGTTTTCCTGGTGCTTCTGGCGCAGTGGAACCACTCTGACTCCATCCCGAACTCAGTTGTGAAACGCTGCTGCGGCGACGATACTCTAGGGGTTGCCCTGCGGGAAAATAGCTCAGTGCCAGGTTTATTTTTAACTTAAAGCCTCTTCTATTCGAAGAGGCTTTTTGGCTAACAAATATGTTCTATAGCAGTCGCCAGTAAGATTAAGACGTTGCATTTTTAACAACAAACTCCATTACTGGCTGCAACTGTCCTAGCTTTATTGTTTTTTGATCCCTTGCTTTTAACATTTTTGCCGCTACTAAGAGTTTGAATTGAACAGTCAAACGTTATTTGACAATCATTATTAATCTTGTCCAAATTAGACCTATCGCTTCAGACGGTCTACATCCCGTAAACTCTCAAGAAATACATTCCGTAGCGTTGGAAATAGGAATGATGCGTAGACCTGATAAGTCATTCCAGGGCGTTGCTCACTTTTAAAAGCTTAAATGATTTTTTCTCTTTCTATCTCACTAAAAGCATTAGGATTAGGGTCTGTTCAATATCTAGGTCTTGGCATTTCCGATGCCATACCATATTAAAAGGATTGTATTCAATCAATTTACGCTTAATACCCCAATCACAGCAAGCGGATAGATACATCAGACAATCCCTAGCTCTATCGGCTCTTGTAGGTAGTTAACAGAATTTTTTTAACTACTAGTCCGTAATAAGTTAAGCTCACGCCTAACTTATTAAACAACTTAGTAAAATTTTCATATTTCTCTACAGTCAAAGGTTTAACACTTGTCAATTTATCATTAAAGAAGTTTTCCCATAACTCTTGTAATTTGATTTGCTGGTGATGTTATATCGGTGATACAAGTTCCAAAACTGTAGAGGTTTTACCGTATTTATTTAGGGAAGGATCAAATTTGTCAAAAGTAATATCACTGTCTATCGTTTGAGCTTTAACCCTAGCAGCCTTAAGGGTGTCTCCAGAGTCTCTACCAATTGTTAAGGAAAAATGTTTGCCCTTTTAGCGTCCAGCGAAGCCTTAAAGAGTCGCGAAATTTCTCTAGGGTAAATTTTTCCGATTCTTTCTTTTCCATTCAATAATGATTGAGTTATCTTGTATCGCTACCGCCTGTATCACCAAAGAAGTGGTTGATACAAAATTGATACAAGTTCTAAAATAAGTCAAGAAAGCTTTTAGTATATTTGTTAACTTACAAGCTAATTGAAAAACGCTGAAACTCTTACCGCGCGTACATGAAGAATAAAGGAAATCAATGGGCGATACTGGATTTGAACCAGTGACCCCGTCCGTGTGAAGGACGTGCGCTACCACTGTGCTAATCGCCCATAGAGTCCAAATTTAACACAGGTAGCAGCAATTTAACAAGCAAAGGTCAATTGCATCAATCACCCTGCGGGTATTCTTCCCATAGTGTTGTTATCTCGCGGAGACTTTGATGATTACCATCGCCCAGAATGAGATGATCTAGGAGGGGAATACCCAAAAACTGCGCCCCTACTAACAACTGACGAGTTAGGTCGATGTCTTGCGGACTCGGTTCAACATTACCTGAAGGATGGTTATGAGCAACAATTACTCGCGTGGCTCCTTGGCGAATTACTTCACGAAAAATCTCACGTGGAGGAGCTAATGTTTCAGTTGCTGTCCCAATCGTGATTACTTGAGTGCCAATCAGGCGATTTTTGACATCTAGAAGCAGAACTGCAAAGCGTTCTTGAGATTGCCACATCAAATCAAGACTAAGCACAGCAGCAGCAGCAGCAGGGCTTTCTATCGGGTTACGATCTAGAGGACGAGACTGAAATACTCGTTTTCCTAATTCAATTGCCGCTAAAATTGTTGTTGCCTTCGCGGGGCCAATTCCTTCAATTTGCATTAACTCAGCTACACTGATATCGCGCAATACTGCCAAAGGTTCGCGCTGGTGTTTACTCAGTTCCTGCAAGATGTATTGCCCCAAGCCTACCGCAGAGAGCTTTCCCGGTCCTTGACCTGTACCTAGCAGAATTGCAATTAGTTCAGCTGTTGCTAGAACCTTAGAGCCATGAGCGATTAATCGCTCACGCGGTCGCTCTGTTGTGGGTAAATCTGCAATTCTGAGGCAATAAGTCATAAATTTAACTAAGTAATTACTCAAATGAGATTACACGGCAATAAAGCGAGCGAGTTTACAGGTATTGTAGTGTTCCTGCATGACCCGCGTGACAGAATTATCTATCCGCTTTTTACCTTCTCTAGTTATGCCTTTATTTGTCTAAAAAGTTACACCTATTCGATAAAATACTTAATATTTGGCTATTGAGAAATCTAAGCTATTTCAAGCTTTCGCTGATGTAGTGATAACGTAGCGATGCCGCCAAGGGCGGCTTGCCCCTTCGGGCTCGCATTTTTAGTAACTGCTAAGCTCACCTACTGATAGCTTCGCGTAGCTTTAAGCATATGATAAGTAATTAGTAGCTGTGTCAAGGCAAGGGGATAACTCTGTAGCATTTCCCCGGTTGTACATGTAAGCCTGCCAAGTTCTGGATTACCTTCCACACTACAGATATTACTCAAGTGCGGCATATCGCTACATATAATCTGTTCTAGCTGCCTCACCCGTTCTGCCGTGGCATGACCATCAACTTCGAGGACATCAACCGGCTTGCCCATATCCCGACCTAGTTCCAGGCGTATTGCTGGCGGATGATTGCTACTGCTTGGGTTCACAATCTGGGTAAAATCAGGATGCGGAATATTAGGTCGGAGTAGCAAGCGGACATTCAGGTGGTCATTAGTCTCCTTAGATGAATCCTTGGGAGGATAGAAACTTACTACTACATCTGCCCACTGACGTTGGGGCCGAATGAACTGCTCTGAGTCTGGTTCCCGTTTTTGAAGTTCTGCTAGCACTTGTTCCTTGGTGTAGCCTCGCTTGAGCGTATCCCGCTTAAGTTTCCACTCTGAGCGTAGCTCTTCAGGCGGAGCAAGGTAAACTTTTACGTCGTAGTAGTCGCGGGCTGTAGGAGTTGCATAACCGAGTAATCCCTCAAGGATCACGAATTTGTTAGGCTTGATGTATTGCGGCGGCTCAAATGTACCAGTTTTGTGGCTGTAAACTGGCTTAAGAATTGGCTGTCCCGTCCGTAGCAGAGACAGATGTTGCTGCATAATGTCTAGATAGTTGCAATCAGGGTGCAGAGCTGTAATTCCTAATTCTGTTCGCCCAGTGCGATCGTAGCGGTGGTAATCGTCCGTACAGATAACCGTGACATTTTCTTCACCCAGTACCTGAGCAATTCCTTTAGTCAGCGTTGTTTTCCCAGCTGCACTATCACCGACAATACCAAGAATAATTGGGCGATCGCTCATTGTTTTTCCTGGGCAAAAGAAAGGCAAATCTGAATTCTAAATTGGTTTAATTTTAGGGTAGAGTGGCAACCAACTCAATCATTAATCCAAATTTAATAATTCTGTAATACTTTATCGTCTAGGGTAATCATAACTAATGGATTGAATAAATCAACAAACAGCGTGTTTATTAATATTTATTCAGATCCCCAAAGTATCTTGAGTACACTTTGAGTACAGAATTATATTCAATCAATCTTCTTAACTCTTGTAGTTTTTATGGGCGGTGAAGGAATCGAACCTTCGGCCACTTGCTTGTAAGGCAAGCGCTCTACCGCTGAGCTAACCGCCCGATGTACCAAAAAGTATTATATCACCTTTTGATGAAAAGCTACTATTTTTCTGAAAATAGCGTGCTAAATGGTATCTAGGCGTTGAGCATGGGTTTAAGTCCAAACAAGCGTGAAAATATAAGTCGATTGCACTATACCTTAAAAGGGTAAGCTCTGATTATTGGATTTTAATCTAGAACGTAACTTTGTAATATTGACATCTTGGTGTAATTTATAAGTAGTTAAATGCAAAAATTCTGCTCACGCTACCAGTACAAAAAAGCTTTAGGCTTTTAAACTAGACTAACGTTCAAGAGCGATCGCCTAAAAACTTTAAAATTGAATGTAACTGCATTGAAGAAATCTCTACCCCTATTATTAGGTATTCTCTCCTTGAGCACCCCTAGCAATTTATTAAATTCGATTTTAAAGTTAACAATTGTACAAGCGGATATTGACAATGACTAAAATTCGCGTTGCTCTAATAGAAGACCACGATCTGACTCGTGTAGGTATTCGGACGGCGTTGCAACAGCGCCAAGAAATTGAAGTGGTGGGCGAAGCGGCAAATGCCAGTGAGGGTTTGAAGTTGTTGGAAACATCTCACCCAGATATTGCCATTGTTGATATTGGTCTACCTGACAAAGATGGAATTGAATTAACTCGCCAGATCAAAGCAAACCAAGAGGAGAATGGGGAAGAATCTAAGACTAAAGTGTTAATTTTGACGCTGCGAGATAACAAAGAAGCCGTATTAGCGGCTTTTGCAGCAGGGGCAGACTCTTACTGCATGAAGGATATCAGTTTCGATAATTTGCTAGAAGCCCTGCGTCAAACTTACACTGGCAATTCTTGGGTTGATCCGGCGATCGCGCGGATTGTGTTGCAACAAGCGCAACAAACTCCAGAAGGTGGCGATGCAGGCGTTGATAACAAAACCGTCGCTATCAATGCGGCTGACGCTGAGTATGACCAAATGATTGCTGCTTATCCTTTAACAGAACGGGAATTAGAAGTTTTACAGCTAATTGTTGAAGGTTGTAGCAACGCGATAATTGCCGAAAAGTTATACATTACAGTAGGTACAGTTAAAACCCATGTTCGGAATATCTTGAACAAACTCTGCGCTGATGACCGTACGCAAGCCGCAGTTCGCGCCCTGCGTTCTGGCTTAGTGGGCTAGAAGGGGACAAGGGGACAAGGAGACACAAGGGAATCTACATTAAGCCTCTCTACTCTCTTCGTTACCCTATCCTCTTCTTATTGCCTCTTTTGCATATTGAGTAATTCTTGGGGAGAAGCCAAGAGTTTGATAGTAGCAGCAGCAATTTTACTTTCAGGGTTGAGTACAAACAGCCAGGAAACGTTGACACCACACCACCCAGTTTGCACTGTTCCTGATACTTGAACCTGAATCTGGTCATCTTCTAGTGTCTCGACAATTGAGTCGCGGGGTTCTAGTTTCATCCCTGGTGCTTCTCGGTGGAGGTAGGCAGCGATCGCTTCTCGTCCTAAAAATGGAGATTCAAACGGGGCTTTTAGTGAGCCTTCAGTGGCAAATAAAGCAGATGTAGCGTCAAAGTCACCTGCGTTCATGGTTTCAAAATAACGCACTACGGTTTGTTCTGTAATACCCTTAATAGTTAGCTGAGCAGCACTAATAATATCAACAGACGATTGGGTTGAGGGCAGATCATTTGCTTGCATAATAATTCTCCTTTCCCAAAATCTTAAATTATCTCAAACTCAAATTAAGTAAAATAGCAGGTCAAAACCTGCACCTGGAGGAAGATTATCCAAAATATAACGCTGCTAATTTTAAAGATGATTTGGAACTAGAGAGTAATTATTAAGTATTCAATTATTTCTAGATTCAGTAAAGCTTAATATCTTTTGGCTGCCTCAGCTTCATATTTTTAAATTAAAATATCTAAAAAAATATTAATCTTAAAGATATATAATATTTAAATAATATTAGAGTAAAAACTACCTGTAATTAATATCAGTGCTAGTGAAACAAATAAGCAGTAATCAGATAAAGCAAAAAGCTTTGGAGTTGGGATTCCATAAAGTTGGAATTGCAACAGTCGATGATGCTGCAATGCTTGTAGAAGTACAGCGCTTGCAAGCGTGGCTGGCGCTTGGCTATCAGGCAGATATGGCATGGATGGCAAACCAAAAGCGTCAGAATATTAATTCGGTAATGCCTTCTGTGCGATCGCTTATTTGTGTAGCACTCAACTATTACACCCCTCACCAGCGTCCTCAAGGTCGTGAATATGCTAAAATTTCTCGTTATGGTTGGGGACGCGACTATCACAAAGTTCTGCACAAAAAATTGAAAGCACTCACTAATTGGCTACTTGAACTTGGAGCAGGAATTGAAGCACATTATTATGCTGATACTGGCCCAGTTCAAGATAAAGTTTGGGCGCAAAAAGCAGGCATTGGTTGGATTGCCAAAAATGGAAATGTGATTACAACAGAGTATGGTTCTTGGGTGTTTTTGGGCGAAGTTTTAACGAATTTGGATTTAAAGCCAGATAGGCCCCATACTCAACACTGTGGTAGCTGTACTCGTTGTCTTGATGCTTGTCCAACAAGTGCAATTACTCAGCCATTTGTAGTAGATGCCAATCGGTGTATTGCTTACCATACAATTGAGAATCGGGATCAGAAATTGCCGGATGCGATCGCACCTCATTTACAAGGCTGGGTTGCAGGCTGTGATATATGTCAGGATGTTTGTCCTTGGAACCAGCGTTTTGCGCGGGTAACAGATGTTCCAGAGTTTCAGGCTTACGCTGATAATATTGCGCCTACTCTGACAGAATTAGCTGAGATTTCTGATCAAGAGTGGGATCAGCGGTTTACAGCGTCAGCGCTAAGGCGAATTAAACCTGATATGTTGCGCCGGAATGCGAGGGCGAATCTAGAAGGTGCAGCGGGTGTTGTGGAAACAAAAGATTATTCTTGCCAAGTTGAGATGCACCCGGAACAATGACTGGAAAAGTGATTATTTTTGATTTTGATGGCACGATCGCCGATACACTTGATGCGATCGTTGATATTAGTAATCGTTTAGCTTTAGAGTTTGGTTATAAGCAAACAAGTTTTGCGGAAATTGCTCAACTTAAAAACTTAAACTCTAGAGAAATTATTAAACAGTCAGGTATTTCAATTTTTAAAGTACCATTTTTAATTAGAAAAGTTAAAGCCGAGTTAAATAAGGAAATTGAAGGATTAAAACCGATACAAGGTATAAAAGAGTCATTGATAGAATTAAAAGCTCAAGGTAATAAGTTATTAATTATAACTTCTAATTCTAAAGATAATGTTATTTCATTTTTAGAACAAAATAATTTACAATATTTATTTAGTTCTGTTTATTCAGGAGCAACACTTTTTGGTAAAAGTAAAATAATTAATAAGATATTAAAGCAAGAAGATATAAATATTGAACAAGTTATTTATGTCGGGGATGAAACCAGAGATATAGAGTCAGCAAGAAAAAGTAAAATAAAGGCGATCGCAGTCACTTGGGGGTTTAATTCCAAAGAAGTATTAACGGAGCAAAATCCAGATTTTTTAATTCACCAACCTCATGAATTGATTAATGTAATAAAAAGTTGGCAAATCAACTAATAATTACTGTTATTTTCTTTGCAGCTAAAGCACGTTTATCGTAGCCATGAATTTGCCAATGTAATTAACACAACTGCTAAATATTACAAATAAAAAATAACGCCCAACCATAATATAGTTGAGCACTATTTCTGCAGGCTTGGCTAATACAACAGAGAATCTTTAACAAACTACCGTCTATTCGGAGCTACCAGGTTTACCCATGTCCAAAGCTTGTTTAATTAAATCATCACTAACGTTGCCAGTGCCAGCCTCAGTCTGAGAGCCAACATCTTTTGCCATTTCCATGTAATCACTAGGATCGCCTGTAGGTTCTGCTACTATTTTTGTTTCTTCCGGTTGAGAAAGTTCAAATTGAGGTGCAGTAGCGGCTTCGGCAACGGCAGCGCCTTCATCAGTACGATCAACGTCACTTACACTGAATTCCTGCGCGGCTGCGTAGTCGGCATCAAAATCAACCGTGGGCTTTGGCTCTACACCGCTAGCCATATTTTCAGCCGCTAGTTGTGCTTCCTGAGTTGTAGCTTGATTCGGATTGGGGTTCACTTCATCAGTCATAGGTATATCCTATTTAAATTTTTTTATTCGTGCCGTGATTTTACCAAAGTGATCCCCCACTTTTTTAACTCCATTGAGATAGATTTTTAACCTCTGTTGCTGTAAAGATCCAGTTTGTGATCCTAAATTTATCAAACTCTCTCTCTTGGAGGGCGACTTCAATCAGTCAACTCTGATACGCCTAAGCTTGATCTTAAAAATTTTTGTGGAGATGAATTATGACTTCAAGCTACGGTAACAAACCAACTCAAGCGCTTAGTGATGAAAGTCAACAAACGGTGCAAGCGTTTGAAGCTTTAGACACCGATGCAAAACTAGCTTGGTTTTATCTTGCTTATAAAAAAATGGGCGACACTATTACCCCAGCTGCGCCAGCTGCTGCCGAACCAGAACTTGCTCCTATACTCTTAGGAGATTATTATGAATTGTCTGACGATCAGCAATTAGCAATCATGCGGCAGATTGTAAACCAGGAGGATTCAGACTATTCCCGTGCTTATGGAGCGTTAAAAGAAAATAACCAGCTGATGATTTGGTATGCCTGGGCGCAAGGTATGGGAAACTCGGTAGTTGGTATGCCCGAAAATTACCAAGCAACCGAAGCAATTAACAATCTACTTTCGCAAATTGAAGGGCTAGACTTTGAAGCACAGATGTCTATGTTTCGGACGATTGTAAGTAATATGGGCTACAGCGATGTCCAGCCAATTGAGACTCAAGCGCAAACAGGTAAAACAACCAGTCTTTAAACCAGATTTCTACTTATAAGCAGTATATCTACTGAGTATAGATATCTAGCTTAACCCCTTTATTAAGGGGCTTTTTTATATCATTGGGGAGAGAGAAAGCTACCACCAAAAGTATTATTAAAAGTTTAGTAGAGAGTAGCGAAATGTACAAAATATGATGTTTCAAAGTGCGGAACTAGGGAATTTGCAGTTTTGGACAACACACATTTTAGTTGCCCAAGAAGTTACGACTTCAAAAGATGCTGTTGCCCTTTCTGGTAGTCAAGGTTTTTTATTTTTAATCGCAGGAGTCTTACTAGCTTTCGCCTTCCAACTGCTATTAAGTAACTTCTTTATTGCTTTGGGAATTTCATACTCAGACTCAGAAGAACAATCAGATAATGAGTCAGACAGCTTGGACGATAAGATCACAAAAATTGGAGTTGTGGTTGGGCTAAGAACTTTAGGAACTATCAGTATTACATTGTTTCTTGGTTGTTTTCTAGCAGTGAAACTTAGTCTTGTAAATGATGAATTTATCGGCGCAATTCTTGGGCTTTTAATTTGGGCAGCGTACTTGACGTTACTAATCTGGGTAAGTTCGACTACGGTAAGTTCCGTGATTGGTACTGTTCTAAGTACAGCAACTTCAGGTTTACAAGGAATTATCGGAACAGCAGCTATAGCTATTGGTGCTAAAAATGTGTCGGATCAAGTTGTTTCAACCGCAGAAACAGCCGCAGCTGCAATTAAAGAAGAACTTAGTTTAGCAGTAGATTCTGTTAGCGCTCGCCAAGCGATACATAGTTATTTAAAAAAGCTAAGATTGCCGGAGGAAGATAGAAAAGAAATTCGAGATGAATTTGAGAAGTTAGTCACTGCTCCAGAGATGCAATCGATCGCCCGTGAAAATCATCTCCGCAATATTGGCCGTCAAACTTTTGTAGATGTAGTCAATAGTCGTACAGATTTCTCAAAACAAACTATCAACCAAGTTGTAGATCAATTTGAAACTTTTTGGCATCAAATGTGGGGGCAAGAACAACCGAAAGTTCCAGATAATGGATTGCTTACCTATCTGAAGCCTGCCCAACCAGATGAGGTATCTAGTCAGCTAACTCCGCAGCTAGAAGAACTGATTGAAGCCACACGCATACAGCAAGCTAAACATCAAGCAGCAGCAGCGCAGAAGGTAGCGGAAACTGCTGCTTGGTGGCTATTTGGTACAGCTTTTGTCTCTGCCACTGCCTCGGCGATCGCAGGAACTATAGCTGTAAGAAGTTAAAAGCTAAAATATCAAAGCTAATTTGTTGCAACTGTTCTCGGAAAGACTTTTTTGGGTTATTTGTAAATTACTTATAACCCTAGCTTTCCACCTACCAAAAGCTTATGAAACCTAAATCCGAAAAAGATATCCGCGTCGCTGCTACTTCAAAAATATGGGCTTTTGCCACAGATATGCGCGCTGCTAGCGCTTTCTATTCCCCTTGTGGGATTACTAGAGTTTCAATTCCTGTAGCTGTAATTATAGGTGCTGCTGTTAGCACTGTTATGGTTTGGCGCAGCTTTGAGCATCAACCTAAAAATAGCCCTCTTTTAACTAATAGCATAAAGGAATTAGAGGAACGTATTAGTAATTTGGAAATAATTTGTAGCGATCAAGAATTGGATTTGCAGCGAAAAATCAAGCAATTGAAGTCAAAAAATTAGCTAAATTAATTATTATTTGGGAGTGGATTTTGCTAAATTACTGTTTTTTAACTTTGTTCACCTTATTTGAGTACAAAATCAATGCGATCACTACCAATAATTGCTCAATCTAGTTTACCAGCTTCAACTTGAGCAACAAAGTTATTTTAGGGAAATTGGGGCGATCGCAGCCTAAAGCTAAAAATAATAAATTCAAGCAGTAAAAGGAGCCTAAATAAAATTTATATCTATTCTGAGCGGTTTGATCCAGGGCTTGTTGTTAGTCTCAACAGGCATTTCGATATGCTTTTTTAAAAGATATTTTTGTTATTCAGCCATTAACACTTACTCAGTTAAATACCATGGGTGAAATTGCTTATAGTAGTGTCCTAAAAGCAAGCATCTCTAAACTATTGGCGAAGTGCGAGGAATGACTTATAAAATGTTCAAATGCATAATTCCTAGCAATAATTTAAGTTTATATTTTTAGGTCAATAACAGAGCAAATAACCCACACAAAGCAATGCCATCAAACACACCAGCCCCACCAATGCTGAGTATCCCTGAACTCATTGACTGAATATCTTTTAAATGTAGTAAATCAGCACCAATCAAGGTTCCCAAAACGCCACCAGCAAAGGCAACGGGAGCCGCATGAGGGGCAGCTATTAACATAGCGGACAAAGCAGCAGTCAGGGGAGCTAGTAAGGGATTCATTTGGATACCTATGCCTGGTACAACCCGCGCTGCGTTGTAGCTGACGACAGTAACAATGGCAGTAACTAACAAAATTGCCAACGAGTTGCCCTGAGTAAACTGGTATAGTGCCAATCCGACTGGAATTAAGCCGCCTCCCACATTCACAGCCACGATGGTATGCTGTATTTTTCTTAAGGGAATGCCCCAAAATTCTCGTAGCCAGAGATTAGTGAAGTTTTCTGCAACTATAGTTGGGGATTCTACGCGGTAGAGAGGAATATTAATTGTGCTGCCTAAAATCACTAAAGCTAGCACTATACCCGCAACACTAGGAGAAAATCCTAGCTTGGCTACTGCAATTTCAACTATGTCTACTGCCAGCATTAACCAGATAAACGGCAGTAGCAGTAACAACAGAAGAAATAGTAGTAGTGTAACTGGTAAGTAGAACATCGTAGTTTAGCGTTGAAATGTTGACGCTAGAGGTTATTGTAGAAACGAAGCGTAATCCCCAGGTGGGTGTCTACCTAATCAAAGCTTGCGTATTACCGTACACTTCAGCATCCACCTGTAGCCCAGTTTTCCTCTACTCTATGACTCCTTCTAATGGAACAAACTGGATTCATTTTCAAAGTGCTTGTGATCTCAGCAGGATTGTCAGTTTTGATTAAATATGGCGGTCCTAATTTATCTATTCCTCCGACATTAACCAACGTTCTGCTGTTCGTACTTGGGCCAAGTGTAGTTATGGCGATCGCACTTGGTATACGCTATGCGAATTCAGGGGCAAAGCGGTAATTACTAGCCGCAGTTGCTATTTCTAATCATGCGAACAATTGCCGAAATTAATCACAAAATTAGCCGCCGCATGGCCGTAGTTTTGACAGTTGAAGAACTAAAAGCACAAGTGGCAGCAGTAGGCGTTACTCAAACGGCTAAAGAAGTAGACGTGATTACTACTGGTACTTTTGAGCCGATGGAGTCTTCAGGAGCGATTATCAATTTAGGACACACTGATCCCCCGATCAAAATACGTCGCTGCTGGTTAGACGGCGTTCCAGCCTATTCAGGCTTTGGGGCAGTGGATCTGTATCTAGGGGCAACAGGGGGAACGGAACCTCAAGATGGAGAGGAAACCCGCGATACCCCAAGGGGGCTTGCACAAAGCGTTCGCGGCGGTGGTCATGTGATTTCAGACTTAGTTGCCGGAAAACCAGTACAGGTAAGAGCGATTGGACAAGTAACAGATTGTTATCCTCGGACTTCGTTTGAAACTACAATTACGAAAGATACGATTAATCAGTTTTACCTATTTAATCCGCGCAATCTTTATCAGAATTTTATAGTAGGAGTGAATGGAGGCGATCGCCCACTTTTTACCTACCTTGGGCCCCTACAACCGAGGTTGAGCAATGCTGTCTACTCTAACCCTGGTGCTATTTCCCCCCTGCTTAACGATCCTGACTTGCAACTAATCGGCATTGGCACACGAATTTTCTTAGGTGGCGGTATTGGCTATGTAGCCTGGGAAGGTACTCAGCACTTTCCCTTGCAAAAACGCCTCCCCAATCGCACCCCAATCGGCCCCGCCGCCACCTTAGCTTTAATCGGCGATGCCAAGCAGATGGATGCCCGATGGGTGCGTGGGTGCTATTTCAAGAGCTATGGACCTTCCTTAATGCTGGGTGTCGGCGTACCACTCCCCGTTTTAAATGAGGAAGTAGTCGCCTTGTGTGCAGTACAAGACAAAGACCTGGTAGCCCCCATTGTTGACTTTTCGATTCCGCGTCGCGTCCGTCCTACATTTGGCTTGGTGAGTTATGCCCAGCTAAAATCGGGGCGAATTACAATTGAAGGCAAACCGATCCGAGTTGCCCCCCTCGCTAGTATGTTTTTGTCGCGCCAAGTAGCCATAGAGTTGAAACAGTGGATCGAAGCAGGAACTTTTACGCTCACCGAACCAGTTGCCCCAATTCCGATGGAGCGCTCTTTTCTACCCCAAGATCGTAAAAATAGTTTTGAGTTTTAAACGAGAGGCGTTAAGGGTTGGGGACTAAAAGCTTAAAAACAGGGGTTAGGGAATAAAAATAAAAACTATCTCCTCTGCTAAGAATGCTCCCCATCTTGCTACTGCGGTGGTTTTTGGCGCTTGATCGGCTTGGGAGCAGGTGTTTTGGGTATAGGTTTTGTTACAGGCTTAGAATCGGTCGCTTTACGAATTGGACTTGGGATGTCCCAGTTACGTCTAGGAGTTGGATTCGGGGCTTGGCGCGGCTTGTTTTTGCGGATTTTGGGCTTCGAGGGCAGAGCAGCGATCGCCTCACCCTTTTGTAATACCAAACTATCAGCCTGTCTTCTGGCTTCCAAGTCCCAAAACTGCCCTATTGCTTTCGTGCCAAGATTGCCTTGAATTTTCAACTTGAAATACTTAGGCTTATCAAACTCTTTGCGAGGAGCCTGCTTGATTTTGACAATGAAGTGATCGTCAGGAGCAGATTGGTAAACAACCTCGCCACGAATAGAGAAATAACCATCTTCAATTTCAGATGCAGCAGAGTGTGTTGTAGTTTCTTGCGTCTCTTCGGTGTTTAAGTTAGCGTTAGTCGATGCCTCAAGTATTTTTTCTGGTATTGGTCTTTCAGTAGCCAGTGGTTTACTCAACCTATCTGGCTCCCAAACTCCAACAATCTGGAGATGCAAGCTTTCGTCTTTTTGCCCAATACGCGGATAAACTACCCACAGATGTTCTTGCTCTAAATCTAGGTAATTTTTTAATAAACTAATAATTCTGCCTAGTAAAACGGCGTTGACTTCTGTTCCATCTGTTGCTACGAGGGTTCCTTGAGTCAATTGTTCGGCGCTTGCTTTGTAGCTACCGCGAACTAAGCCAATTGCTCGGTATTGCATTGGTTCGCTAGGAGGCGGAATCGGTTGCTGTCGATTCGAGAAAGTGCCTTCTGATGCAGATGTTGTATGATCTTTTGTTATTTGAACGTCTGTCTGAACCTGATTAAAGGGATCAGAATTTGATGAATCGGAAGACGGATTTATAGAGGAATTCATAAAAGCTCCTTGCGGCGGAGACACATCCCTTTTAGGATTTTCGTAATGGCAATGCACACTGTTTTAAGTAGATTTAGGTTCGCCTTCCTATGCGATTAGTAATAGCAAGCCTAGCTCACTTCATTGTGCAGAGTCTAGTGTGCGAAGCATAGCATAGCTACAAGCAAGACTGTTCAGCCCCTAGTAAATGATTCTAGTTAGTCCAAATCGCTATTACACAGAATCAGGGGCATATAGATGCGTGGGAGAAAAGTTTTCATAGTTTTGTCTTTCACTGATCCCTTTGATTGATAATGACAATAGAGTTCAAGGCAGTTTTGTGTCTCAAACCCGCGATCGCTGGTTCATTAAAGTTGTATTGCTGCTAGCCGTTGTTGGCTTTGTCGGCTTGTCTATGGTTCCCCTGATTAGTACCACAGTAAACGAAAGCCAGCCATCACCAACAGCTACGCCAGTGGCTGGGCAATCGCCAGCAGGACAACAATTGAAGCTGGATGAGCAAGCACGAGGTTTTGAATCCGTTTTGCAAAGAGAACCAGAAAATCAAACGGCATTACGCGGTTTGGTAGAAACGCGGCTTCAGCAACAGAATATCAAAGGCGCGATCGCGCCTCTAGAGAAATTGGCAACGTTGAATCCCACTGACAGCAAATACGGTACTCTACTTGCCGAAGCGAAGCAGCAACTTGGAGATCAAGAAGGATCTGCTGCTGCTTACCGCGCTGTTCTCAAAACTGAACCAGGCAATATCAATGCTTTACAAGGGCTAGCGAGTTCGCTGCTGCAACAAAATCAACCACAAGCCGCAGTTAGCTTGCTGCAAGATACACTCTCTAAAGCAGCACAGGTAAATCAAACTCAGCCTGGTAGTATAGATATTCCTTCAGTACAATTGACACTAGGGCAGGTATATGCAGTACAAAAAAACTACGATCAAGCGATCGCTGTTTACGATCAGTTAATTAAAACCGATAAACAAGATTTTCGACCCGTTTTAGCAAAAGCGATTACGCTGAAACAACAAGGTAAAACAGACGAGGCAAAATCTTTGTTTGAGAATGCCGCTACCTTAGCACCAGCACAATACAAAAGCGAAATTACCAGGCTAGCAACCCAAGCACCTGCGGCTGACACTGCTTCCCCTACACCAACACCAAATAGCAGTAGTAACACACCTTCCCCAACGCAAACACCAAATAGTAGCAGTAACACACTTAAAGAATAGGGACAAGGGGAAAGGAGACACGGGGACAAGGTGACAAGGGGTTAGGAAATAAAAATAATATCTCTCCTGCTCCTCTGCTCCTCTGCTCCTCTGCTCCTCCACTCCTCAAATAGTTGCAGCTTAACGAAACTCAAAATAATTTTGGGCAAATCTGCGTTCAAAATAGTTCTCAGTAACAACGCCGATTACAGCAATTAATCATGTCTCAGCCCACAATAGAATCAATCCTGCAAGAAAAGCGTTTATTTGAGCCACCTGCTGAATTTTCCCAAAACGCCCACATCAAAAGCCTGGAAGAATACCAGCAACTATACGACAAGGCCCAAGCTGATCCCCAAAAGTTTTGGGCAGAACTGGCTGAAACTCAGTTGCAGTGGTTCCAGAAGTGGGACACAGTTCTAGATTGGCAACCACCTTTTGCCAAATGGTTTGTCGGGGGAAAAATCAATATTTCCTACAACTGCCTTGATCGCCATTTAACTACCTGGCGGAAAAATAAAGCCGCTTTGATTTGGGAAGGAGAACCAGGAGATTCGCGTACTCTAACTTATGCTCAACTGCATCGAGAAGTTTGCCAATTTGCCAATGCTTTAAAACAGCTAGGCGTACAAAAAGGCGATCGCGTTGGAATTTATATGCCAATGATTCCAGAAGCGGCGATCGCGATGCTTGCTTGTGCCAGAATTGGGGCAACTCACAACGTTGTTTTTGGTGGCTTTAGCGCGGAAGCATTGCGCGATCGCCTAGTAGATGCACAAGCTAAAGCAGTGATTACGGCTGATGGCGGTTGGCGTAAAGATGCAATGGTTCCCCTCAAGGTTCAAGTCGATAAAGCTTTAGCTGATAACGCTGTCCCTACTGTGCATAGTGTTTTAGTTGTCAAGCGCACCGGGCAAGATGTTGAGATGCAGCAGGGACGCGATCGCTGGTGGCATGAGATCCAGAAAACTGTCTCCGCAGATTGTCCAGCTGAACCAATGGACGCTGAAGATATGCTGTTCATCCTCTACACCTCTGGCAGTACAGGGAAACCTAAAGGAGTTGTGCATACGACAGCAGGTTACAACCTCTACACGCACATAACAACGAAGTGGATATTCGACCTTCAGGATACCGATGTCTACTGGTGTACTGCTGATGTCGGTTGGATTACTGGACACAGCTACATCGTCTATGGCCCGCTTTCCAATGGCGCAACAACATTGATGTATGAAGGCGCTCCCCGTGCCTCCAACCCAGGCTGTTTTTGGGATGTAATTGAAAAACACGGCGTTACTGTCTTTTATACCGCGCCAACGGCAATTCGAGCGTTTATTAAGATGGGCGAAGAGTTACCCAATGCCCGAAACTTGTCTTCACTACGGCTATTGGGAACTGTAGGAGAGCCAATCAACCCAGAAGCTTGGATGTGGTATCAGCGTGTAATTGGGGGCGATCGCTGTCCAATTGTCGATACCTGGTGGCAAACGGAAACAGGCGGAATTATGATTACGCCGCTACCTGGTGCTATTCCGACAAAACCGGGTTCTGCTACTTTACCTTTCCCTGGAATTTTGGCGGATATTGTCGATTTAGACGGCAATCCAGTTCCAGAAAATGAAGGTGGCTATCTTATAGTGCGGCATCCTTGGCCTGGGATGATGCGAACAATATACGGCGATCCAGAACGCTTCCGCCGCACCTATTGGGAGCATATTCCCCCCAAAGATGGGCAGTATGTTTACTTCGCCGGAGATGGTGCGAGACGCGATCAAGATGGTTATTTCTGGGTGATGGGTCGTGTTGATGATGTGATTAATATCTCAGGTCATCGCCTCGGTACAATGGAAGTTGAATCAGCGCTTGTGTCTCACCCTGCTGTTGCCGAAGCAGCTGTCGTCAGCAAGCCGGATGAAATTAAAGGGGAAGACATTGTTGCTTTTGTCACTCTAGAAGGTACTCATGCTGCTAGTGAGGAACTGAGCAAAGAACTGAAAAAGCACGTAGTACAGGAAATCGGGGCGATCGCGCGTCCAGGTGAAATCCGCTTTACCGATTCCTTACCCAAAACTCGCTCCGGTAAAATTATGCGGCGGTTACTGCGATCGTTGGCTGCTGGAGAAGAAGTCTCCGGCGACACCTCCACCCTAGAAGATCGAGGTGTATTGGATAAACTACGCGAGGGAGTATAAGGTATTAGGCTGAGTATAGGAAACATACTTCACATCCTATACTCAGTTGCTTTCATAACATTATTTTTCGTCCCAGTACGTGATTTGCACTTATTCAAACACATTATTTATAGAAAATATCCATGACTAATGAATATCTCTCTGAAAATAGTGAGTTTTTAGAACAATCTGCTACAAACGCAAATTTAGAAAAACCTGCTTCTCTCAATTCGTCTGAAGTAGAAATAGCTAATCTCCAAGAAGTAGAAAATGTATTTACTGTATTATCTGATAAAGTTATTCATAATAATAAATATACTAATAAAAATGATGATAGCTTAAAAACTCTACAACGAAAAATTAAATATTTGTATACGACAACCAATAAATTCTTTTGGCTTAATTTATGTTTTACTGGTTGTCTATCCTTTATGATACTTGCTTTTATTTCATCAAGAATAAACAGTACAGCTACACTACCCAAAACAAACATACTACTTAAGTAGCTAGGTGAAATTAAGTATAAAATACGAGAGGTTGTTAATTATAGGTTAGTTAATGCCTGCTCCCCTTCGGATTCGCCTCACCCCTGAAGAAGATTTCACCTTATCCGAGTTGCGGGTGGC
>JAHHHE010000113.1 GCA_019359535.1 Gloeocapsa sp. UFS-A4-WI-NPMV-4B04 | reverse complement strand
CGTGTAGTAAAAAAACCAGAGCCAAGTTTCCGTCTAAGAAGCCCATACATAAGGGAGCAGGAGTAAAACTTCAAACACTTATTTTTTCTGTACTCAATACTGCTTAAACCTTAACCGAACCGTCTTGATTGGTTATGAGGAAGTGGCTTGTTGGCTAGAGCGTCATCAAGAAAGCTATAGCGATTATTGTTATAGATGAGTTTTCCAAGTGGCTGAACACTCACCCCCCACAACCTAGAAGTTCTTTAGCACAACAAGTTGCTAATGCGACTGGGTTAGAGGTGATTGAAGATTGATGCCATGACACTGATGCAGAGAGTACAGACGTTGCTTGACCCTTACGACTCATCTAATACTGAGTGCGATGGCATGATCCAAATCTGTCATACTGTTTTAACTCAAAAGGGTATTGAGCATCAGCCGATGGCTGGCACATTAGCACAACAAACCCATAATCAACTGATTCCCATTCACCTTTGGATTGACCTGCCCAATGGCTACAAGATCGACTATCGAGCCAGAATGTGGCTAGGTGACAACGGTATTCCTCATGGAGTTTTCAATCCACAAGATTTTCCAGATGTCATTTATACTGGCGCTTCTATAAAGTTACAGCCATTGCCGCCAGTGCTGTTTGAGATTCTTACCCAAAAGACAGACTGGCGAAAGTTCAAACACCACTAATAAATGTGAGAGGCACTTTGGGATCATCAAGCGTGGCGAAGCGGCTGGGCTATTGTGGAGCGCCAGATTGGATTAAGGAAAACACAACCACTTACATAGAAGGTATTTTCAAAGGTTTTGAATCCGAATCTGGCTACCCAATGAGTAATTGCTTGCTTTGGCTAAAATTAGGCTAGAAAATTGCCATTTAGCTGTTCACATAGTCGGCTGAAGGACACTGATTTGTTAATGGTTGACTGGAGTAAGTGGACTACACCAATCTGTTAAATATAACAATAATGTTTCTTGTTACCTCGGAATCGAACTATTTCAATGACACTGTGAAAACGGCTTTAATCAGAATGAACAAGTTTCAGCTATTTGATTCAGTGAAAATAAATGAAGCGATCGCTCTATCAAATGGAGGTACAGCTTCAGAAGGCACAGTAGGTGCGATTGTTGAAATTTTCAACGAGGAGACCAAGCCTACATAGTGGACTTGTTTAACGGCTGGGTGAAATATGGTGCTGTAGACAAGTTTGTCCCTGCTGATGCCCAAGATCCAGAATAATTCCTAAAAACGATAAGAGTGAAGACTGTATATCCGCAACAGTTACAATCAGTGAGACCAGCTTAAGAAAAGATAGGCATTGAGGACATTAATTTGTCAACACGGACATTTGTTTGTCAACACGGACATTAATTTGTCATCGCGGTCAAATAATTTGGCACTCGACACCAATTGTGCGAGGTAAACTTTGTTCTAAACGTGGTGCGCCTAAGTTATGGGCTTCATCTCCTACTATTAATGTTTTGTCGGGAAAATACTTTAGTTGAGACTGCAAACCTCCCATCAAAGTAGAATTTGTGGTGATGACTGTCACAAAAGCCTGGTTGCCAGAACGCAAATTATACAGCCCTGTTGAGAGTTGGCTTTGCCAGGTGTGGACATTCTCAAAGGCTAGAATTGGGTGTAAACCAAATTTCTCGCATTCTCGCGCCCATTGTGTAACTAGATGCCGATAGGGGCAGACTATTAGTAATACTTGTAAGCCAATTTTTTGGTATAGTTCGCAGGCGATCGCTAATGCTGTAATAGTCTTACCACTACCAGTAGCCATTTTTAACGTGCCTCTGCCTTGATTGGCAAACCAGCTACCTACTGCTTGTTGTTGATATTGCCGCAATTGAATGAATGGCGGTATTCTGGGACATCCTGGTAATGGTGTAACTCGGTAATTTCCTTGATTTTCAGCAGCAATTAATAATTTTCGTAAGTTCTGAAATCTTGGTTCCGATTCAAAGTCTTTTGAACGCAGTTGCTTTGCTGGATTAGGCTTAAGTAAATACATTTACTATGTACGCAATATAATTAATTTTTTCGTTTTAGCAGCATATAACCTCAAAAATTAAAAATGCCGGAAGTTTTTAATTCTTGAGGTTCAGCTAAGTTTACTGAAATATGGGGTTGTACCCTTACCCCTACATTTTAATTAGTCATAGCAGCGCCAAACACCAATAAGTGCGCCTTGCACCTGCACTTGCATAGCGGCAACTTCAATCGGCTTATACTTAGAATTTGCAGGCTTGAGTGTAACGCGATCGCCTCGTCGATAAAACCGCTTCAAGGTTGTACCGTGTCCTTCTACTCGTGCAGCCACAATAGTGCCATTCTTAAGTTGATCCGGTTCTACCACTGGGCGCATTAACACTAAATCGCCCTCGGTAATCAAGTCTTCAATCATGCTGTCTCCCGTCACCCGTAGCGCAAATGTTTGGGGTGGCAAAAACAAGTTAGAAAAGTCTAGTTGTTCTACAGCATCAGTAAATGGTTCAAGTAAACCACCAGCCGCGATCGCACCTAAAACCGGGACACCTTGTCTCCCAGATTGCATGATCCGAATTGTTCGCGCCTTACCTTCTGTCCATTCAATGTATCCTTTAGCGCGTAAATGTTCTAAACGACTTTGAACGGGTGCTGGTGACTTTAATTTCATCGCCTGCATCATCTGTCGAATTGAAGGCGAATGCTGATGCTCTCTAATATATTCTGCTAGCCAGTTATACAATTGTTGTTGAGCTTCTGTCAGGAGTTCCATAATTTTGGAGAACGTTTTATATAAAAGTATATAGAACATTCGTACTACAAAATTAACCCCAATGGCAAAAAAGTCAGCACTTACGCAGCCACCGCTCCCCCAACAGAGTTAATCTCCCTCCCATCCCCCTTAAAAAGGGGGAAGCCAGAAGTTCCCTCCTTTTTAAGGAGGGCTAGGGAGGATCAAGATCTTAGGCAACAAGAGTGAGTAACTCCTGAAAGTATTAAATAGGAGACAGAAGACAGAAAACAAATCATAGTTTTACTCCCCTGCACCTCTGCTCAATTTGCTCCTAACAAACTTGCCAGCAAAGCCTTTTGGGCATGAAGTCTGTTTTCTGCTTGATCCCAAATTCGGGACTGAGAACCTTCCATAACACCATCAGTAATTTCTTCACCACGATGGGCTGGTAGACAGTGTAAAACGATCGCATTTGGATCAGCAATATTCAACAACTGCTCATTTATTTGATATGGCTGAAATACAGGAATTCGCGAATTTGCTTCCGCTTCTTGCCCCATACTTGCCCAGACATCGGTGTAAAGTACAGTAGCTCCCTTGGCTGCTGCTTCAGGGTCATGAGTTACCATTACTTCAGTTTGGGAAAGTGCGATCGCCTGAGATTGTTCCACAATTGCCGGATTAGGCCCAAATCCTGGCGGCGTGGCGATTCTAACATTCATTCCTACCAACGCACAGCCTAATAGCAGCGAGTGAGCAACATTATTCCCATCACCCAAATAAGTTAAAGTTAGTCCAGCAAGTTCACCGAAGCATTCTTGAACTGTCAACAAATCTGCCAAAATCTGACAAGGATGCTCTAAATCAGTCAAAGCATTAATAACTGGAATTTTGGCATAGTGAGCAAACGTTTCGATTTGCTGTTGTTCAAATGTCCGAATTGCCAAAATATCGAGATAGCGATCCAAAACTCGCGCTGTATCTTGCACAGGTTCGCCGCGACTAACTTGGCTGACATCAGGATTGAGATCCATTACCTGTCCACCTAGCTGATACATTGCCGCCGAAAAACTAACTCGCGTTCGAGTAGAAGCTTTATAAAATAGCAGTCCCAGGATTTTATTACAACGCAAGCTCATCTGCCCAGATTTTAGCTGTGCTGCCAATTGCAAAAGTTGTTGAACTTCATCAGCACTCAAATCTGCCAGACTTAACAAATCTCGTCCGATCATTGCTGCCATGCTTATCAGTAATAAGTCCTGTCTTAAAACCCTACCAGATTTTTTTGATTTAGCCCAGTGGTTTCAGGTATTTTCGCTCAAGTGTTGCATTCAGCCCTGTTATTTTTTAGACAAGTATAATTTAGCTTGGTATCTTGCTTATTTGCGGTAATGTTCTCAGGCAGTTGTGTTGCTATTTTTAAATTGATGTTGGTAGCTTGCTAGAAGATCCAGGGCTTTGGTATACTCAATAAAGCGCTGGTGTAGCTCAGGGGTAGAGCAGCTGATTTGTAATCAGCCGGTCGCAAGTTCAAATCTTGTCACCAGCTTTAACAAAATTGTGTTGGTACTGAAAAGAAATAGGGCAGATATATTTAGTCTGCCCTGGATATTATTTTGCCAGTTCAGTGCTAATTTCATTTATTGGTCGCCGCTTCAATTCCACTGATTCAGAACGAGGTAACAAATTAAACACCTCGCGGAAAGTGTCGTCAACCTGTTCAAACGGCACTTGCCCTTTTTGGTTTAGCACTACCTTACCCTCTTGATTGAACACAACGACGTGCGGAACAACGCCTTCATAGTAATAGCCTGGTTCATTTGGCTCATAGCTAGATTTTGACACTATGGCATCCACGTTGATCAACACAAAATTTGCTGCCCGACCATAAAACGCTTGTAGCCCGGAAACCACAGGGGCATATTGCTTGCAATCGCTACTGTCGTCTACGTAAAACACTAGAAGCACTGGCTTCTTCTGTGCCAAAGATGCCGCCAATGACACCTTGGGCGGTACTAGGGAGCCATTGCCAGCATATAGGACATAGATGTTGCCATCAAAGCGATCGTCATTGATACCCGCAAGAACTGGCGGCGTACCAAGTAAGAACAGGCAAGTTATGATCAACAGGCAGGTTGAAATAAGATATCGCCAAGAAAAAATTTTCTTGATTGAACATAACTTGAGAAAATTCATAGCAAATAATCTTGGAACTACTATATACAGTCTGTAAGTATATATTGTCGGATAGAAAGTTGCGATCGCTTCTCTTTCTAAAACCTGAGCCGTATTTTGCCTTGAACCCAGATTGTTTGCCTGTAGCTACCTAGTATTAACAGGTTTTATCAATTGCCTTAGCTCAGTCTATATTTAATAAAATAGTGCATAGCTGATCTTAAGCGGCTGCAACAATTATCAATTTGTGCTGTAGAAACTTAGCCTTTGGTTATGATGCTCAGTGCAAAGTAGCTAACAATAACTTTATTTCATAATTGCTTCATCTCATCCAAGCGTCTATCTTTAGAGGTAAAATTGTGAATAATAGTTATTATTACAAGGAAAACGAGACAATTTATTCATTAAACAAATAATAAATTGTTTTGATTAAATAACTTAATTTTAATATTTAATATCCTATATTTTGTAACTTTAATTTAATAGTTTACAACAAAGTTGCTATAATATAGCAGTAAAAGTTTTATTAAAAGCCAGTGTTTAAACCTCTTTGGCTAATAACTTCTTTATCTGTTACCTTAACATTAATAGCTGAAGTTGCTTTTAGTGCGCCACCACCTAGAGAACAACCCTCTTTAGGAGCAGAACAACGATTAGCACAATTTGGGAGTGAAGTTCCGCTCTGTTATATCCAGACCGCAGATGGTAAAGTTTTTGATCTTACCACCTTATGTAAAGAACAAACTGAAACTGGAGAAACTGGAACAAATGTTAGCGCAGTTCGCCCTGTGCCTAGCCCTTATAATAATGCAACTATAAAGAAGTTTGATGATGAACTTTACGGAGAAGGCAACTAAGAAATTAGCACTGAACCAATACGTTAAAAATAGTTTCAATTATTATTTATTATTAAGCAGCACGACTTACTGATATCTTTCAGTCGAGCTGCACCAATGTTGATTTTCACTCTTGCGCTGTATAACTATTGTATAGCTTGTACAGGTACTGAGCGTTGTTGGAGTGCTTGGATAATATGCAGTGTTTTTGCGGAGTCTGCCATATATCCTTGCTCAGAAAAAAGTTTTGCCGCTTGGTGATAATCTGCTATGGCTTTTTGATACAGTGTTGCAACTTGTGGCTGATTTTCACTAGCTTTTTTCATGTCTCCTAGTTTGGCGTGGAAATTGCCTCGGTAGAGGTATGCTTCAGGACGACTAGGATTAAGCTCAATAGCTTTATTTAAGTCCGTGATCGCTTTTTGATTTTCTCCTAGCTTGCTGTAGACAGCACCCCGATAGCTGTAACCAAAGCCATCTTCAGGATAAAGTTCAAGCGCTTTGGTGTAATCTTTAATTGCTTCAGGATATTTGCCCACAGCTTCATACGCTTCTCCTCTACTGACGTAAGTAGTAGAAAAGTTAGGATTTTTTTTGATCGCCTGGGTGTAATCATCAATAGCTTTGCGATTGTCCCCCATTTGGCGGAGAAGATCGCCTCGCATCCGGTAAGCTCTTTCGTGATTGGGATTCATCAAAAGCGCTTGGTTAAACTTTTGCAGCGCCCCTTTCATGTTTTGTTGGCTGAGGTTTTCTAGCCCTTGGTTTAATAAGCGCTCAACTATAAATTCTTTAGTTGTGAGTGTTGGGACTTTGAAGTGTTCAATGTATTCGTCAGCTGAAGTTGTTGGCGATCGTGGCTGTGGTGTAGTTGTATTCTTGGGCGAATGATGATCTTCTTGTGCAGCTACATACTCGGGGTGGGTAATAAAACTTATCCCACCCAGGGCAGTTGCTATTCCGATTGTGATCACTTTATGCAAAAACGAGGGCATAGGTTTATTTGATGATTTTCTTAAGGCAGCCATTAGAAACCTAAGCAATTAAATACACTAATTTGTAGCTCGTGCGGGTACGGCTCGTTGCTTGAGCGCCTGCATAGTAGTCATTGCTTTTTCAGAGTCTGCTGGATGTCCTTGCTCAGAAAAAAGTTTTGCCGCTCGCTGATAATCTGCCATAGCTTTTTTATAGATGCTGGCGGCTTCTTCATAATCATCACCGCTTCTCTTTGAATCTGCCAACTGAGCATAAAGATTGCCTCGGTTGACGTATGCTTCAGCACGACCAGAATTAAGCTCAATAGCTTTATTCAAGTCTGCCATTGCTTTTTGATGGTTTCCAATCTTAGTGTAGACACCACCTCTAAAGCTGTAGCCAAAGCCATCTTCTGGATAAATATCAATTGCTTCAGTGTAATCTTCAATTGCTTCTGGATAATTACCTACAGCTTCATAAGCTTTGCCTCTCCTGATGTAAGTATAAGCAAAGGTAGGATTTTGCTCGATTGCCTGTGAGTAATCGTCAATAGCTTGTGGATACTCACCCATTTTATAAAGAAGCTCACCGCGAACAATACGCGCTCTTTCATGAGCAGGATCTGTCAAAATAGCTTCGTTAAAGTCTATCAGCGCGCCTCCCCTGTTTTGTTTTTCTAGCTTTTCTAGTCCTTGGTTTAACAAGCTCTCAACAGCACGTTCTCTAGCTGTAAGTTCTGGTACTCGGAAATTTCCAGAAGGAGCTGTTGGCGATGAATGATGATATTGTGGCTCTTGATCATGATCGTCTGATAATGCAATTGTGTGAACAATCAGGCTAAGTCCACCTAGTACAGTTGCAATTCCTAATGTTGTTATTGTTTTGTGAATGAAAGAAGACATAGCTTTGTTTTGGGATTGAATTTGGTATTACTTGGACAGACAACTTTTGCTACGGGATGAGTACAGCCGCTAACATTAGTTAACGGCGATTGTCTAGTTAATAACTGAGCTCACAGTCACTCAATTAGCATTAAGTAGCTCAACTTGAGGAGACATTCCGCTTCCATTCATAAGTTCAGGAGAGATCGCTTCTCCATTTGCATAATGACCGTTCATCTGTTCTGCATCGGTGGGTTTGTGATACAAAGCACTTTGAGGTAGCACGCGCAGCACCTCTGAAACTGTTGTTAATCCGGCTGTTACTTTTTGAATTGCAGCGATCCGAAAAGAAGCAAAGTCATTTTCATTGATATAGTGCTGCAACTGAGTTATCGTACCTTCGTAAATTATCCGTCGTACTGTTTGATCTACATTGAGCAGTTCAATAAGTGCCTCACGTCCTAAATAACCTGAACCGAAGCACTTAGAGCAACCTTTACCCTGTCGCCATGCTTCCGGTTTTGCTTGCGATTTCTCCAATCCCAGCACTTTTAAGTCACTTTCAGTAGGCGTATAATGTTCTGCACAGTGCGGACAGATTTTACGTACCAATCGCTGACCTACAACGCCTAGTAGTGCGTCACTCAGAAATCCTGCATCGGGAAACAAATCTTTTAAACGGGGAATAGCACTAGCAGCATCATTCGTGTGCAGAGTTGTAAATACTAGGTGTCCGGTTAGCGCTGCCCGAACAGCTGTTTCTGCTGTTTCACTATCCCGAATTTCTCCGATCATGATAATATCCGGGTCTTGCCGCAAAATTGCTCGCAGTCCAGCAGCAAAGGTCATGCCTGCCGCTTCATGAACTTGAGTTTGCGTAATCCCAGGTAACACATACTCTACTGGGTTTTCTACAGTAACAACGTTAACGTGATCCTTAGCAACGCTTTGTAGGCTTGTATACAGCGTACTGGTTTTACCAGAACCAGTGGGACCTGTAAAAATAACCATTCCCTGGGGCTGCTGTAGCCAATTTTTGTAAATAGCTAGCGATTTTTCAGAAAATCCTAGTTCGTCAATTGTAGAAAAAGTATTTTGTCGAGGTAGGAGACGAATTACGGCTTTTTCCCCGCCAACACATGGTAGGGTACTAACCCGCATATCTACGTCCATTTCTGAATCTTTGTCAGAGAAATATTTTTCACTAATTCTCGCATCTTGAGGGCGACGACTTTCGGCAATGTCCATGTCACACATAACCTTGAGGGCTACTACTGCTCTGCGACTAACATCTTGAGGTAGGGTTGTGACATGGCGCAAAATTCCATCAATCCGATAGCGGACTCTCAAGCCATCAGGCATTGGTTCTAAGTGAATATCGCTGGCTCGATTACGTAGGGCGCTAGAGATAATTGCTTTGAGCCGAGTAATTTGATCAGCTGCGTTGGATAAGTTGAACTCTGTTTTTTCACTGATATCTTCTTCACGAATGTGTTCTTTTTCTAATTCCCCCGTCAAAGGATTTACTACGGGTGTAGGATGAATGCGATTTTGATCGAGGTTATGAGAATGAATCCAATCTCGATAGCTTTTATCTGAAATTGGAATAATTTTAATTTCAGTCAAGGTTTGCTGTCCCAGTTTCTTGGTAGCTTCCTGGGACATGGGTACGGAGCTACCGAGGTAGTAGCAGTTACGCCAAAGCAGTAGAGGAACTACAGCAGGCAAAAGCCGGCGGTCTGGAAATTCTCGCAAAAATCTTTGACTTACTTCGCGGTCAAGTAGCTCAAGGTGAACGTTGCCTTTGTCGTCTACCAAAAGTTTCAGAGCTTCTTCTAAGGTAATTTCGCGACTTCTTAGCCGTTGCCAAGCGGAGCGGTGATGTTGTTGATTATGCTGAGGTTGAGTAGCTACCATTATTTTTAAGTTCCTACATTATTAAGCGCTAAAAAAATCAAAATGTGTTTTCAAACAGCATCAAAACTTTTATTTCATTGTTTAGAAATCTTTTTTATTAAAAATGCTGTGGTCCACTTATAATTTATCAAAATAGTTTTGTATATTATTCGTAGCGAGTTACTTCCACTTTAACGTCTTCATCTGGCACACTGCCTACCTTTTTACTCCCGATTACTGTGTCAAAGGAAAGGGACTCACCTGGCTGTAGTCCACTACCTGTTTCTACTAAGATATTACTTGCGGCTATAACTCGGTTATCTGCTATCAATTGAATGTAAATTACTTTTAGCGGTACTACTTGAGTTGAGCGATTAGTAACTGCTCCTCTAACTTCGCCAGCCTTTAGTCCAACTAACGGTGGCTGAAATTCAAGACCGCTAAATATTAAAGGTTCAACCTGCTGATTCTTAGCTGGAATACATATATTGTTAAGCTCTACCAAAGTGCCTGATTGAGTAATCAAGAAGCAATCTGGGTGTTCTTGAGCCGCAACGCTTTTTATGCCATGCCATAAAGGTGAGATCACAATAGATATAGCTATAAGTAAATTTATAGGTTTCTTTATGGCGTTGTGCCAATTAATTTCCTGTAAATATAACCATTTCATAAAATTATGATCACCACGCTTTTTATACTTGTATTCCGTCTCCAGGCACATATTTTAACTAAGTAAACTAATATTTTTACTTGGCTAAAAATAACTTAAATCTTACTAATTAGATGCAGTAATAAAATGAATTAAAAGGCGATCGCATTAATACTCTTTAAATATTGTATTAAGCAGACTTAGAGGCTTGCCACTTTTATAATGCGATCGCCTATACTCAATTACCTGCCGATCACTTCAAACTGACTCATCATGTCGTGGTCTTCGTGATAATCATTGTGACAGTGGAAGACAAATCTACCAGGAAAGGGACTCCACTTACCGATAACGCGGACGTGCTCGTTTTGACCAACGAAAGCAGTATCCTTAAGCCCAAGTTCATAAGGACGAGGTGGTTTACCATTACGGTCAAGAATCTTGAAGCCGTCTATCAAAAGGTGAATGTGCATAGGATGCCACCAACCGCCAGCCTTGTTATAAAATTCCCAAATTTCGATATCGCCATTACCAGGAGTAGCATCTACTCGCTGCGTATCCCAACCCATGCCATTAATTGCCCAAATTCCGCCATTTCTGCCAACTTCAAATTTTCGTGTCCGCACCGCATTAGCAGGCACAAATTCTTCGTTCATAATCCTTGCTGCTTCAGGATTCAACTTTACAGGAACTTCACTCGGATCGTCCTCCTGGCGGACAACATCAAAGCGCATTACAGGAGACGGATCGGTTATATCGTCCCATAAATTCTGTAATACAATTTGTGTCCCAATCGGATATTTAGAAAAGTCAATGACGAACTCGTAGCGCTCTGCCGCTCCTATTCTAAAATTATTAACTATTTTCCGTTCCGGCATTAATCCACTATCAGTCCCAATCATGATAAACGGATCGCCTGTACTCAGCCGCATTATATATGCCGATAAATCTGACATATTCAGCATTCGGAAACGGTACTTGCGATTAGCTACCTGCATTCGGGGAAATGGCGCACCGTTTACAAGGATAGTGTTACCTGGAACGCCTTGATTGCCTTGGACTTCGTATAATAACTGCCCTTTAGGACCAAAATACTTACTTTGGATTATTAGGGGTATATCGTATTTACCATAACCTTTAGGTAAAGGCAAACTTTCTTCTAGCTCATCATGAATAATATAGAAGCCAGCTAACCCTCTATAGACATGAGTTGATGTCATATGGAGGGCGTGGTCGTGCATCATCAGCGTTGCCGCTTGGTTTAAGTTAGGGTATTTGTACTGAGCGGCTTGACCTGGTTTAATAAAATCTACTGGATAACCATCGAACTCATGCTGTGTTGACATCCCGTGTAAATGAGTTGATACGTTGTCTGGTAGTTGATTACGCTGGGTAATAATAACTTGTCGATTCCTACGAGCCATAACTGTTGGTCCTGGATATATCCCATTGAAGCCCCAAATTTCTGTTGCTGGTAGCCCTGGAATAATCTGTTTTCTCCCCACTCTTTGGGTCAGCGTGTAGTAATCTGTAGTTGCATCTCGCCGTGTTGGTTGGAGAATAGGAGGAATAGGAAGCTCTACCTGGAAAGGGCGCGGTGGGTCAATAGGATCAACGTCGTTGTCTTGGGGGAAGTTGCCTCCACGATAAATTTCTTTGCCCCAACTCCGCTGCTGTAGTCCTACAGGTAACAAGAGTCCACCGCCTGCAAGTGCGCCCAGTTTTAGTAGGTCTCTTCTATTAAGCTTCATCCTTTCTCCTCTCACTGAATGGTTTTATTTACTTAATCGGCTTTACCTAATTTCGACGTATGGTGAAAAGTATTAATCTTTCCTTTTATTGAGGTAGATATGCTTAGTTTTTTGTTAGCTAACCTCTTACTGTCGAAATCAAGTTCCAGATGATTGAAGCAAAAATGCGGGGGTGAAGCGCCTTTTTGGATTGAGCACATTTTTTTCAAATGTCTTTGCAGAACGGAACTTTGATCAAAACTAGAATGTCTTTATAAATGTAAAAGACGTAAATCTACCACCCCAATGCAGTCAATTCTGTTCCTTGCTAAGACACAGACCAAAAGGAGAAGCTTATGGTTTTGCGCTAGATATTATTTGATCTGCTAATCAGTACCTAATTTATTTGGTACTAATTAGCAAGGTCTTTCTGCGGCAAATGTAAACAACTACAGTGTTGGTGCTGGAAGCTTCTTCGCGGGAACTGATAAAGGATTATTCTCCGCTGTACCCTGTCCCACTTGGAATTGATTCATCATGTCGTGGTCTTCGTGAACCGTGTTGTGGCAGTGCGACATATATAAACCAGTGTTGGGACCAAACTTACCAATAATTCGTAGCGATTCGTTTTCACCAACATAGAAAACATCTTTCCAGCCACGCTCGTATACGAAAGGTGCGCTACCATTACGGTCAAGTAGTTGAGCATCAATCAAGTGAACGTGGATTGGATGGAACCAACCGCCTGAGTTATTGTACAAACGCCAAATCTCAACATCACCATATTGCGGATTTGCATCAATTCGGTTAGAATCCCACGTCTTACCGTTGATTACCCACAATCCATTACTACGCTCATACCTAAATTCCCGTGTCCGCACTGCTTGAGATGCTGGAATTGGCGTAACTGTCCGCAATGTCGCAGGAATGGAACTATTATCAACTCCTTTGGCTGCCACTACGTCAAAGCGCATGACTTTATTGGTATTGGCGTAATCTTCATTATTCTTATTACTCAAATTCTGTAGAATTATTTGAGTGCCAACGGGGAATTCCGAAAAGTCAATAACACATTCGTAGCGCTCTGCCATTCCTATGCGGAAATTATTGACAGGTGTTGGTGAAGTTTTCAGTCCTGCATCAGTGCCAATCATTACAAACGGAGCACCGTTACTTAAGGAAAGTCTGTAGGAACGTGAAATCGAGCCATTTAGGATACGGAAGCGGTACTTACGTTTTTCTACCTGCATCACAGGCCAAGCCACACCATTAACTGTAATGATGTCGCCAAATTGACTATCCTCACCCTCATCATCAAAAATTAAAGCGCCATTTGCTGAAAATTGCTTATCTTGAATCAGAATTGGTACATCGTACTCGCCCTTGGGTAGAGGCAGATTAAGTTCAAGATCATCTTGGACGATGTACAGTCCAGCCAATCCCCTGTATACGTTCTCCGCAGTATGGTGGATGGCGTGATCGTGATACCACAGTGTAGCAGCACGGTTATTAGGATAGATGTAGTCTTTGTAATAACCCGGAGGAGTCAAATCTTCTGCATAGCCATCGTACTGGGGTAGCGATGCCATACCGTGCAAGTGAACTGAGGTAGGTGCACCAAGGCTGTTGTTGATGAAACGTACAACCGATTGCCGTCCTAGACGTTGTCTAATTGTAGGACCAACAATACTAGGCTGAAGGCCAGGAGCCACATAAGAGTAGAACTGAGTGGTCTTTCCAGGTATAACTTGCCCTGAAGCTTTGTTTATATTAATTTGATAGTAATCAGTTGTTGCATCACTACGCACAGGCGAGAGAACTGGTGGTTTGCGGAATTGTTGTGTAAATGGTCTGACTGTTAACCCGCTTTCTTCGGCATAGCCAATCCGATCAAACCCAAGCGGAAGCAGCAATGCGCCGCCCGCAAGTGTGCCATATTTCAGCAACTCCCTCCTGGTCATCCTTTTGATACTCATTTTGTGCTCCTCGGTACTCCTGTTTATTAATTAAGCTGTTCAATGAATTTGAAGCTTTTATCAAGATTTAGTAAAGATTTATTAAAGCCACTCATCTAGTTTGACAACTTGTCACTCATATAGTGTCTAAGTTATGTATAAGTTGTGTTTAAGTTGTGCTTTAAATCAAAGTATTTCAAAGCCTTGTAGTTACTGGAACAGAGGTGCTAATGGTATTTTTTAAAACATCTACCTTAGGTATCAACCTAGTAAATAAAGCTACGTAAGTTTTATTCAAAATTGGCTTGTGAGTAAAAAAATTGGGTATAGCAGTTTGTAATGGTTTTGCTAATCAACACGCTAGACTTGAAAAGTTTGATTAACTTTGCCAAATACTAGAGCTTCTTTAGCAAAATATAGTTCAAGTTTCTAACTCCCTAAAGTTAACTAGATATAACTACTTGTTAAACTGTACTTGAGTAGCTTGACGAATAGAAATTTAGTATTCTGTAATAGTTAAGTTTAATTTGTATAAGACTAGGTTCTGTCTGCAAGTACAAAATTTATAGTTTTGCTCTGTTAATTATTACTCAGAGCTAAGTTTGTGTTTTACGTAAAAACTTGGATATTTGTAATAATCATTTACAAAATTAAGTTTGCAGACACGCCCTAGATTAAATAGAGAAGTTTTAGGCTAATTCTATTTGGGGAGTAAGTAGGCGATCGCATAAAGCATCTACTATCAGCAAGACTTAACCTGGGTAAGCTATATTTTTTTTGCCAGAAACCTTAATTGACCGCCGAGCTAGAAATATATTAACTGATAATTTCATACTGTTTTCTATAAAAAGCATCTTCATATGAGGATTTACGTAATATTTATGTATTAAATAGTTAACCTATATTTAAATTAGATAAAGCTATAATAGATAGGTATTATATTTTCATTGCAATAGCTAATGTTAACATTCTTTCGACTAACAGCTTTTTCAGTTTTAGCCTTAACTGTATTCGGAGGTGAAGCTGCTTTTGCTGATGCACCATCGGCAATAAATCAAGCCCCACAAGTAGCAGAAGCTGAAGCAAAAATAGCACCTGAAGATGAGCCTATTTGTTACGAAGTACTCACGAATAATACAACTCTAAATCTTAGTAGCTTGTGTAACCGAACTTCTAAAGATTCACAAGTTAGCTCTACTCCCACTCGTACTCGTACCCCTTATAATTTCACAGCGATTAAGAAGTATAACGACGAAGTATACGGCGAAGATAATTAAGTCAAAACTTATCAACTGCCAAGATAAAAAATATTAAATCCCTCCTGCCCTTAGTTATTCGGGTTGAAGGGTATTATTGTGAGTTTTATAAGCTAAAAGCAAAAAGTTATCAACAGTAAGTGTTATTGAACAGATGCTGCGGAATTAGATGGCTGTTGAATTTCTTTCAGCGCCAGGGTGACTTTCAGGTATTCACCTTTCATGCCTTGCTCTAAATAAAGTTCTTTTGCTTTTTGATAATCGGCGATCGCTTCAGGGTGCTTACCTAACTTACTATAAATATTCCCGCGATTAGCATAACTACCAGGATAGCCAGAATTAACAGCAATCGCTTCATTCAAGTCTGCCATTGCCCCTTGAATATCTCCAAGCTTATAGCGAAATATCTCCAAGCTTATAGCGAGCAAATCCTCGTTTGCTGTAACCTGTGCCTTCTTCGGGATAGCTTTCAATTGCCGCAGTGTAATCCTCAATCGCTCCTTTGATATCTCCTAAAGCTTCACGCACATAGCCTCTGTTGTAGCGTAGGTAAGTAAAGCTGGGATTAGTTTTTACCGCTTTGGAGTAATCATCTAAAGCTGCCTGATATTCCCCCAGTTCCCGATGAGCATTACCCCGGTTGTAGTATGCCATATCATAATAGGGCATTAACTTCAGCACTTGGGTGAAAGAAGCGATCGCTCCCTTATAGTTATTTTCGTCAAGCTTTTCTAGCCCTTGATTATAGAAGCGTAAAGCAGCGTGTTCGTCATCTGTAAGAAAGTGAAATTTTCCTGGAGGCGTACCTCTTGAACCAGTGTTGTTATGTTCCATAGGCGCTGATGTACCCATGTCCATCTGCATTGAGTTATGAGTTTGTGCCAGTGTGGGCGTTTCACGGACAATCGGAAGTAAGCCACCTAAAGTAGCTATTATTCCGATAGTTGTAATTGTTTTGTAAAAACTGTGCATAACTTCACCTTGTTGTTTTATTGACTTGTTAATTGCATAGCAATAACATCTCGATTAGTAATGTTGAGTCCTCGCACCCCCCTGGCCCCCCAAAAGATGTGGGGAATATAGCTCCCATGATTTTAATAGCGTAGCCTCCTCTGGCTTCCTCCTTTTTAAGGGGGACGGGAGGGAGATTAACTCTGTTGGGGGATCTCAAGTCTTAACCGAAAAGTATTGAATTGCATAGATAAGGCAGAGTAAGCAAGTAAAGAGTAGAGAAAATGCTTTTTCCCTACTCCTCATTTATGCTTGTGTCAATTACTACCTCCTAGGCTGGGAACGCTGGAGCGTATTGTGTTGGGTTGCTAATGCCTGCGGGGACAGGCTTTGGTGGAGCAGCATTTATCAGATCGTCTCCACCTTGACCAACTTCAAACTGCGTCATCATGTCGAAGTCTTCATGCACTGTGTTGTGGCAGTGCATCATGTATCTGCCCGGGTGCGGCCCATATTTGCCAACCACTCGTATACTTTCGTTAGGGCCAGCGTAGAATACATCTTTCCAGCCTTTCTCGTATTCAGACGGTGGTTTACCGTTGCGAGAGATGATTTGTTGATCCAGCAGGTGGATGTGTACTGGATGGAACCAACCACCACCACTGTTGTAAATCTCCCAAGTTTCCACGTCGCCCAAACCAGGATTAGCATCAACGCGGTCTTTGTCCCAAATCTTACCATTGATCGTCCACTCACCACCATTGCGGGCAAATTGCCATTTTCTAGTGCGTTTTGATTGTGAGATTAAGTCTTGAATTGGTGTAACTGCACGGATAATCTCGTTGCCTGCAAGCATATTCGTCAGTCTCGTGGGGTCTGACTCTGGGGGACTTGCATTATTTAAAGATGCATCAACATCAAACCGCATCACCAGGTTGGTGTTATCGTATTCGATATTGATAGGCAGATCGAGATTTTGCAACACAATCTGACTGCCATCTTTGTACTTAGAAAAGTCAATGATGAAGTCATAGCGCTCTGCCATACCAACTCGAAACTCACCAGTTGTTGGCGCTGCTTTTTGCTTTAGCCCTGCATCTGTACCAATAACGTAAATCGGATCGCCGGTAGAAAGTCCCAGTCTGTAAGAGCGCGAAATTGACCCGTTTACCATCCGGAAGCGATAGCGTCCTTGCGCCACCTTCATTTTCGGCCACGCTACACCGTTAACTGTGATCACATCGCCCATAATGTGGGTTTGACCGAGATCGTCATATACAGGCTGACCAGCATTATTAAACCATTTATCGTGCAGGAACAGTGTTACATCGCGATCGCCTTTGGGTAGGGGTAGACTTTGTTCGTAGTCGTCTACGACAAGGTACATCGCTGCTAATCCTTGGTAGACGTGATATGCAGTTTTACCAATCGCGTGGTCGTGATACCACAATGTTGCGGCGCGATCGTTGGGATAATAGTAGTCTTTGTACTGACCTGGTGCGGTTAAATCTTCAGCATATCCATCGTACTGTGGCAGTGATGCCATGCCGTGCAAGTGGACTGTAAATAAAGAAGGTTTTCCGTCTCTAGGATCTTTAGGTAGATTATTAATGTGACGAACAACTGCTTGCCGCCCTTTGCGTTGCTTAATTGTCGGGCCAGGAAATGTCCCGTTATATCCCCAGATCGTACTTGTGTATCCTGGTATTATTTGCTGTCTACCAGGTCGTTGGGTGATTACATAGTAGTCAGTACCCTCGAAGTCTTGCTCTCCGTTACTACCTGGCGTATTGGTAGATTTAACTGGCTTCAGTACCGGTAATCTCTTGAAGTCAAGCGTAAATGGCTTGGTTACTGGGCTATCATCTGCACCTTTGGCATAACCACGGCGCTCAAGTCCTATAGGTAATAAAAGTGAGCCACCTGCTAGTGCGCCAAACTTTAATGCTTCCCGTCTAGTAATTCTTTTGCTACCGATGTTCATGCTAGTAGGCTGAGGCGTAAGTTTACATATCGTTTTTAGATGTTCAGAACCTTCCCTTTATACGTCCATCGAAATGGTTTCGCCATCGTGCAATTGAAGTAATCAATGAACTGAAAAATACGAGTTT
>JAHHHE010000112.1 GCA_019359535.1 Gloeocapsa sp. UFS-A4-WI-NPMV-4B04 | reverse complement strand
TCGCCGAGCCAAAAGTATGTTTCGCTATGGCTTTGACCATATCCGCACCATTGTCCTTAATTTGGAGCAGAAAGCCAACGAATTTGTTGAAATCTTACAATTTTTGTCCTGTACTTAGGTACAGGACTTAAGGGGTTGGGAATAAGTTTTAAATTCCTAACGCATTTTTTTGTGTGGCTAGTATTGGGTAGCGCTCTCGTTTTGAATTTGTAGCTCAACAAGAGCGATCGCGGCAATATATGATAATATCAACATCCGGCAAACATAGTAAAGATATTTAGAAACCAGTAAACCAGTGCTGTCTAAGAACGGGCATTGTCAAAACAAGTAAACAAAAGCAACGAGCCGTGAAGCCTCACAGGTAAGCTCCTTTAAAGACTAAAGACGGTCGATTAACGGATACAGTTTTGACTTCAGTTTAGTTGACACTTCCACTTCCACAGATCGTGTCATCTCTCTATTGTTATTTTATTCGAGGCTCACGCCTCGATCTACGGTTGCCAATACTTGCTCATATTTTGAAAACCAATGTAGGCGATCGGCTGACAACATCCCGGTCATTAAATTTCAACTCAGCTATAATCTGCTACTGTAAGTAAACTTAGTGCTACATTTAACCAAGCCAAGTTACTTAAATTTTTCTTGGTAATAATTTTGCTAGTGTTCCTTAACAGATTTTTGATGTTAAATATAGTATAAGTGTTTCTATCCAACATCATAATACAAATCGGCAGCAGTGCTTTAAATGTTCCACTACGGTAGCTTAAAGGCTAATACTAAGTAAATTATGTTACAGTCAACCATAACAATCAAGAGGAAGGATAAGTTTACTTAATACTAAATCTTGAGTTCTGGTACTGAGACGAATAAAGTAGTTTAAAGAACAATATAAAATAGTTCCTTAGATATTGATTTAAACACTAAATGTCCTTATCTTTGTGTAAACCAACAGTGGAGTAAATATCGTGGTTAATAATGCAACAGACCCCAACGCCAGTTTAGATCCAAATGCTCAACAGTCGGGGTTTATGGTTGAGCAAGATCCGCTTGCTCTTAATACTACCACTTCCAATAGAACCGCTAGCAGCGCCCAAGCTCTAGTTGCAGGTCCGAATCTTCAAATTGTTACCCCTGATCAGGAGGTAGTGCAAAACCGGATGGTTTTCAGCACGGTAAATGAAGAGGTGCGTGGAGCTAAACCACTAATTCTGCGTAATACAGGCGATGCAGCTTTAACAATTACGCTGAACTTGGGTGACTCGCAGGAAAAAAATAATGCAGTTCCGGGGCGACTTATCGACCACGAAAGGGCTGCTGATTTTAGAATCTTAAATACTCCAACAGGTACACCTTTTACCCTGAACCCTGGAGCTTCGCTCAATGTCTCGGTTCAGTTTGCACCTCAACGACAGTCTTTAAGCACTCCTACCGGAATAACCGACACGCTCAACGGTGAGAACTACGCCTCACTTAACATTACCAGCAATGACCCTGATTTGGGAATAGCAAGAGTGAATCTGGCAGGGCTTAACGCTGGCGATTATGAAAGTTCTAGAGAACCTTCAGTAGCAGAGATCAGCCGTACTCTTGGGTATGGCATTGATATAGGTGCAGAACATGATCCCCTGATCAGCAGTAAGTTGCTTGGCGATGAGGTTTACTCCCCTTACTGGGTGCGTGCTGATGCTAATAGTGCTGCGGAATTGTTCCCAGTGGCTGTATTTAGTAGTCGCTCGGATGTCCCACACGACCGTGTAGACTTCCGGCTTAAAGGCACTACTAAGGACAATCTACTTTATCTTTTTGCAGGTAGGAACGACGACGACAATGTGCCAGGCAGTAACAATCTAAGCGGTGGTGAGAATCAAAAGTTGCTGCCCAAGATCATGACAACTCCGTTTAGCGATAGCGTAACGCCTACAAGTAACACGGTGGATTTTAGCCCATCGGGTCCTTTTACCCTAAAGCGTGGTGATGGCTTTATGGATGATAATCTGAACGGTCCAGCGAAAACACATGGTTTCCGAACTTACGCTATGCGGGATGCCGATGGCGTTATTGTTCCTAATACATGGCTTGTTACTACTGATATTGGAACCAATGTCGGCAGAAATGGTGATTACCAAGACGTTATGTGGGTAATGAAGAATGCTAGACCAGAGAACGCAGCCTTAGATCCCGCAAGAGGTGGTTTAGTACCTGGTGCAGATGGTTTGATCCAGAACTTCAACCAAGCTTATCCAGGTAGCCTCAAAGACAAAGATGGGCAAACTATCGGCTTTACTGGTGTTCAACTAAATAACACCGACGGCTATACGCCAACAACATCTTATAAGCCAGCTTTATTAGACATAGATCCAAATACAAGCGTGCTGAAAGTTACTAGCACAGCAGGCGGCAACGGCAGCGACAATAACCTGGTGAATGGTCTCCAAACTACGTTCGACGGTAGGGCAGGTAGATCTGTGGTTAGTACCAAACTGCTCGGTGACCTCAGTTATCTTAATGCAGGCTTTGAGCAAGCAGGTGTAATGATTGGCCCTAACGATGATAACTTCATGAAACTGGTAGCGCGTGCTTTACCAGGCGGCGGCGTGGGTCTAGAGTTTTATAAAGAGATTCAGGGAGTCGGCGATCGCATGGGTAATCTGATACCGATTGCTAACCCCTCAGCTTTGCAGTCATTGGAGTTAATGCTATATACTGACCCACAGGCAAAAACAGTACGAGCTGGCTACAATGCAATCTACAACACAGGCGCAAACTCAGGCGTAGTACCATTGTCTAGCTTCGTATCGCTTAAGGGTGATGATTTCGGTCGTTTCCTTACTGCTCAAAGCAAGGCAGGAATCCTGACTAGCAATAAAGGTGGAACGCCTTTCACGGCAACCTTTGACAGATTTGCTGTTGAGCGAAATGAGACACCAATCGCCGCCCGCAACGTCCTAGCTCGTTATGATGTAGGCAGTAATTCTTCATTCCCAGCTCCTACTGGTTGGAGTTCAGACGCAGGTTTATTCACCCCCAGTGACGCACCTTCTGAAATTGGTGCTGGCTCCCAAGCGGACATTGCCAACACCACAAATGACACGATTTATCGCACTTACCGGGCAAGAATTCCTGGTGTATCACAGACGACAGGAGAGGCTGTTCTCTCGTACAACTTCCCGCTTGCATCAGGAAAGTATGATGTGCGTCTGCACTTTGCGGAGATATTCTTCGGTGTTCCAGGCGGGGGTCCTGCTGGTAGTGGCGTTGGCAGTCGTGTCTTCGATATCAATATAGAAGGTAAGAATTTGCTGCAGAACTTTGACATTACAGCAGCAGCTGGAGGTGCCATGACTGCCATCGTAGTACCGATTGAGGATATTCAGGTCAATGATGGTGTTCTTAATCTCAACCTCAATGCTGATGTGAACTATGGTGCTATCTCAGGTATTGAGATTCTAAAGAAAGTCTAATTAAGGTAATTAATTAGCTTGCCCTGCTACTAAATTTGAAGTTGGAACTTAGCAGGGCAATGGTGACAATAATTTTAAAGGTGGCACTGTAGATAGTGCCACCTTATTTTTTATGATTGAGATCCATTCATGAGCCTTGACGAAGGAAGCTTTTTCTCAGCGCGATTCCACCGCCGCTTAACACAAGCTGGGTTAGCAAAAATATTTTATGCTTCAGCACGCTGGCGCTGATACAACGACCAATACAGACCTTTTTTCTGCATTAACTCGGTATGGCTGCCTTGCTCCATCAGTACACCTTTCTCTAGCACGATAATTAAGTCTGCTTTCTTGAGTGGCTCAAATCGGTGAGCAATCATAAAAACAGTGCGATTTTTAGCAATGCGCTGAATATTTTGTAAAACTTGCTGTTCAGTCTCACTATCTAAGGCAGTAGTCGCCTCATCCAAAATTAACAGTGGTGCTTGAGATAAAAATAGGCGTGATAGAGCTATGCGCTGACGCTGACCGCCTGATAGCCCTGTACCGCGTTCTCCAACAGGATTTTCGTATCCTTGTGGTAATTCACTAATGAAGTCATGGGCTGATGCCATTCGCGCTGCTTCCACGACTTGTTGCGCTGTAATATCTGGATTACCTAAAGTAATATTTTCCAAAATCGAGCCGTTGAACAAAAAATCTTCTTGCAGAACTACGCCGATTTGTTCCCGTAAAGAGCCTATATCAGCACTTTTGATATCAAAGCCGTCAATCATAATCCGACCTGACTCTGGCAGGTAGAGTCGCTGTAAAAGCTTAGAAAGGGTACTTTTACCAGAACCGCTACGACCGACAATTCCGACAAACATTCCTGGTTGAACTGTGAAAGAAATTCCGCGCAAAATTGGTTCTTGGTTAGGCTTGTAGCGGAAAAATATCTGATCGAATGTTACTTGACCTTTCAGGGGAGGTAAAACTAAACCAGATCCCGCCTCTGCTTCTGGGGCAGTATTAAGTACATCTCCAAGGCGATCTACAGAAAGAAAAACTTGCTGGAGGCTTTGCCAGAGTTGAACTAGGCGTAAAAGCGGCCCTGTAACCCTCGCAGAAAGCATTTGAAATGCCACAAGTTGACCGATAGTTAATTGCTGCTCGATCGCTAGTTTTGCTCCAAACCAGAGAATCAGCAAAGTAGAAAAACTGGTTAAAAAAGTGCCAATATTACTACTAATTTTTGAGGCTGTGGAAGCTTTAAAGTTTGTTCGCACGTAACGAGCAAATAATCCTTCCCAACGTTCCCTAGAGGTTCTTTCTGCGCCATGTGCTTTAACTGCATGAATTCCAGTTACAGTTTCGACTAAAAAAGATTGACTATCAGCGCTTTGGTTAAAACTTTCATTCAACCAATTACGCAGTAAGGGAGTTGATACCAGAATCAGGATCGCAAATAAAGGAATAACAGCAAGAGCAACCCAAGTGAGTGTCACACTGTAATAAAACATCAGTGCTAGATACATCACCACAAACAGGCTATCCAAAATCACTGTTAAAGTTGTGCCTGTGAGAAACTCCCGAATATTTTGGAGTTCCTGTACTCGTGCAGCCGTGTCTCCAACGCGACGTGATTCAAAATAAGCCAATGGCAACCGCATGAGGTGACGAAACACCTGAGCAGATAAACTCAGGTCAAGGCGACGAGCAGTGTGAGTAAAAATAAATATCCGTAAGATGCCCAGAATCGCCTCAAATACAGCAATACCAAGAAGAGCGATCGCCATCACATCTAAAGTGGATAAGCTTTCTTGTACCAGCACTTTGTCAATGATCACCTGAGTGATTACTGGCGTTGCTAACCCAAATAGTTGCAACGTAAAAGATGCTAACAGCACTTCGCCGAGTAATTTTCGGTAGCGCCAAACCGCAGGTAAAAACCACTTAAGTCCAAATTTCTCTTGTTTTTGGATTAGTTCTACTTGCCAAAGTTGCCCATTCCAGGCTGCTTCCACCGCAGTTCTAGGGACACTTTCACAAGTTCTACTCGGATTAAGCGGATTAGCGATAATTAAGCGATCGCCCCTAACTCCATACACTACAACCCAGGATTCCTGTTGCCAATGCAGCAACAGGGGAAAAGACAATTGCCGCAAGTCACTCCAACTTGTTTGTAATCGTTGCAGTTGTAGCCCTACTTTTTCACCAGCTTCGATGACATTTTTTGGGCTTTGTCCTCTTAGCTGACGTTGCACCCACTCTAACTGAGCTGGATTTTGCAGGTGTTGAGTCACCATTGTCAAGCTAGCAGCCGCAGTGTTGAGACTGGAGACAAACGGATAACCCGCTACTGGCTGGGGTGCATCATCGGTTTGCGGCTGGTAACGGAATTTCACAGCAGCCCAAAATTTCTGAATGTCTGGCGAGGAAACTGTATTCCAAAGCTCTGAATTCCAACGTAGGATAATTACATCTTTGCTAGACGCTCTAGCTTTCCACGCTCCCGAAAGTTCCAGTAGATCGCCCAACCAATCACCTTTCTGCAAAATGACAGAATCACCTTGAGAAACCAATCGTACCTTACCAGAAACTATTAAGAATTGACCTTTAGAATTGCTGCTACCATTTTCACCGCTTGGTGAATCTGTATCCCAGATTATTTCTCCAAGTCCATAGCGACGAGTTTCAGCTTGATGTTTAAATTTGACTTGCTGTTCGGGAGTGAGCAAGCTAAGAGGCAACTGATCCCATGCTAAATTTTTAATGTCATCAGCTATCATGAATTCACCTGAAGCTTAATATTTAGTTTTTGCATTTTCTCTCCCAGCCATTGTTCAAAAAGCTGATTTTCTAGCTCTTGCTTTACTTGACCTTCTAATTCTGCTGGCAGAAATTTCTCAACTCGAAATAAGCAGTACCACTCTTCAATGTTTACGGGTCCGATTATTTCGCCTGGACTTGCTAGATCAACTAAAGCCCTAACTTGATCTGGCAATTGTCCGCGGCTAACTGCTCCCATCATGCCGTTGACAATGCGATCGTCTGCTACAGAATATTCTTGAGCTAACTGATCAAATCTAGCTCCTTCTAAAAGCTGGCTATGTAATTCTTCAGCTAGTTCTTTATCAGTAACAACGATCCGAGAAATTATTACCCGATCTAAAAATAGCTTTTGTTCAATAAAAAACTCTTGTAGTCTTGGCTCTGTAATTTGAAATTTTAGTTTTTCCAGCTTAAAGCCAAAACCAACTTGCCTGTGAAAAGCTGCATAATCTAACCCGTTACTATTGAGCCACTCTTGAAACTTATTGGCATCTGTAAGTTGCTGCTGTAAGCGAAAATCGATCACTGACTGCTCAATCACGCCTGGATTAATATTAAGATCCTCTCGCGTTTCTATTTCTTGCTCTATAATTCTTTGGCGTAAAATATCTAATATGAAATTTTGAAGTTTTCCAGATGATTGCAGATATTTCAATGCTTCAGCTAGAGAAATAGGCTGATCATCAACTATTAAAAATCCTTTAGGTTCTAAGTCTTGCATATAATTAGATTTAAGTTATTAAAACTACTGGACATTTCTGGAGGCTATTTTAATCTTGGATGCCCTATATCTGGGTTGAAATTTGGGAACTTGAGCCACTATAACTTTAAAATATGGAGCAAGTGTGGATCTAAGCATTTAACAAAGGTGCAATCAACGCTTGATTAATTTATTTCCTGCTTGTAATGGCGATAAAGATAGTTAAGCAACTATTTAGAAGCATTTTAAAAAGTATTTGTAACAATGTTTATAATCGGTGATGGTTTGATTGAATTAATCGGACAGCTATCCAAGAGCCACAGACCATTGCGATCGCTGTCTAATCTGTCCATATTACGCCAAGGAAGCTTTTTTAGTAAGCTCAACACCAGCAGTTATCTAATTAAATATTATTAAACCTTATACGTTGCCGATCTTAGAATCATAAGAATATTAAATCTGCTAGAAAGTTACCTCCTTAATTTTTATAATGTTCCTTCTAGATTAAGCAGCTATTAAAGCTATATTATTCGATCTAATTTTTATTTTAAAACAAACATAGTAAAATCACGGCTACTTGACAATAACTTCATTTTCCACTTAATGTCAATTTTAAAAGATACTTGATAGCCAATAGCAATTTATCTCAGCTTGCGAGTTGTCACAATATCATTAGCAGCTGCCCATTGAGAAATATCCTGACGCGCGATCGCAGCAGCCATTAAATCAGGGAATTGATTGGGTGTACAAGCAAAAGCGGAAATGCCAAAGCTAGCGAGTGCTTCAGCGATTTTGTGGTCATAAACCGGAGCGCCACCGTCATTAAGTGCCAATAATGCGATAAACTGCACACCAGAACTAACAAGAGCCGCGATCCGCTTCAACATTTCGGGCGCGTTGCCTCCTTCATACAAATCACTGATTAGCACCAAAATTGTTTCCTGCGGTTGTTGCACTAATCCTTGAGAATATGCCAAAGCTCTGTTAAGATTTGTGCCGCCACCAAGTTGAGTACCAAATAACAAATCTACCGGATCTTGTGCTTCGTCTGTCAAATCTACAACGGCGGTATCAAACACAACCATCCGAGTTTGTACTGCGGGTAATGATGCTAGCACAGCCCCAAAAATACTAGCGTAGACGACAGAAGTTGCCATCGATCCGCTTTGGTCAATGCAGAGGATAATATTCCGTAGAGCGCTGCGCTTGCGTCCATAGCCGATGCGGATTTCTGGAATAATTGTGCGATATTCTCGTTGATAGTGTTTAAGGTTAGCTCTAATAGTTCGATTCCAGTCAATTTCATTATGGCGGGGGCGACGGTTGCGAGTTGCGCGGTTGAGGCTTCCCATGACGGCTTGGCGCATCGGGTTTGCTAGTTTGCGTTGCAATTCTTCGACGACGCGACGCACTACCATCCGGGCAGTTTCTTTAGTTTTGCTAGGCATAACGCCACTTAAGGCGAGTAGATTTGCCACTAAATGCACATCTGGTTCAACTGCTTCCAGCATTTCTGGTTCAAGCAACATTTGACGCAAGTTGAGGCGCTGGAGTGCGTCTTGTTGCATTACTTTGACTACAGAGGTGGGAAAATAGCTGCGGATGTCGCCTAGCCAACGCGCAACCTTGGGAGATGAACTACCCAGTCCACCAGAGCGATCGCTGTCATATAATGTGCTCAAGGTGTTATCTATTGCTTGGTCAGTGCCACTCAGCGTTAAGTTATTATCATCCGAACCAGTGCAAATTCCATCAGCTTGTCCGCCTCCTAGAATTAGCCGCCAGCGTCGTAGACGTTCGTTGTCAGATTGCGTTATATCTAATAACCGTAAATATGTAGAGTAAAGGTAACTATTTTTTGTTTAAGCGATCGTTATTCTATTTTTGCAGCTTCTTCTGATATTTTTGCTTGCCGGATTTGCTTAACATAAGGTATACAAGTAAACTTTTGAGCTTAAAAATAATACTGACTAATTGCACATCAAATACAATCTAATTTATAACCATGTGGAAAAAAAACCGTATTTTCCACGGGTACTGTAAAAATAAATAGCCATTTAAAAAATAAAAACTCTGTTTAATTTTCTACCAAATTTTGCTCAAGTCAAAGACAAATCCAGGTAATTCTGGATCGCCACTGACTGTAACAGGATTGTCTAAACATTCTACTGACATTTGAGGACGGTAAATATAGACTTTTCTATGTTTGCGATCAATCAGCCATCCTAGTTTCGCTCCGTTGTCGATATACTCTTGCATCTTGGCTTTTAGAACTATCAAATTGTCACTGGAAAATCGCAATTCCACTACAAAATCAGGACTTATAGCGGCAAATTTTTCTTGCTGTTCAGTTGAGAGGGCGTTCCATCGTTCCAGCTTAATCCAAGCGGCATCAGGAGAAACAGTTGCACCATTGGGTAAAATAAAGCCTGTACTGGAATCAAAGCCTATTCCAGTTTTATTTTGCTCAGTCCAGATAAATAATTGACCAATTAGTCTAAAATTGCGCCCACCTGCTCCTGTTCCAGTTGGTGGCATAATCAACAATTCTCCCCTCGCAGTGCGTTCAAAACGTAAGTTTTGGTTGAGTTGACAGAACTCAAAAAATTGGTCATTCGTTAATTGAACTACTGGATGCAGATACAGAACTAATGGAGAGTTTTCAATTTCAGTTGAATTGATTAATTTAGGCATTGTAAAAAACTTTATATCCCGTTATCTATACTTTAATTAACTAATCTGCGTCACCACTTAAATGTCTAAAAAACGCACACAGCTATTTGATTAGAAACAGTGATAAAGTCGATGTTTATAGCCATTCATTTTTGGTCTAAATTGAGTATCAATTAAACAACCTTTTACGTCTGGCTGGGGTGTAGGAAAGAAATTTACTACCCATAAATCTATTGGTTTTGGTAGTTGACTGATAGTTTTTTGAAGTACGTCTATAGAGGTTTGAGAATCTGGTTCTAGATGAGCTAAGAGAAACAAAGGAGGATTTGTTGCTGCTGGATTTAGATGACGGTAACTGCGTTTAAATTCTAAGCCTAATCCCATCATTTCACCGATTTGTTCGTGGGTGAAGTGAGCAGTAGCAATTAAAACTGGAACCTGAGATACTTTTTGAATAATGGGAACTAAAAGGTCGGGGCGATCAGGCTTTTGATAACCAAAATTGGAGACAACTGTTATGCTACCAATAAAGCCCATTAGCAAAATTACTGCTACTGCTTTTTTACCCCTAGCTCTGAGGAAATGTAGCAAAGATCGTTGACGAGAAGTCCATTCTAAGTCATGTGCTGCCATAGAAGCATTCCAACAAAGCGCGATCGCAGCTGCTAGCAAAACTATCACAGCCGGAAAGTAAAAGAAGTGATAACGCGCAGCAATAGTTAAATCAGCACCTAAGCCGTAGGTAATGCAAAATAATAGTGCGATCGCAGCCATTACATAACCGCCCAAAGCTTGAGTTTCTTGACGAGTAAGCGATCCTAGCTGAAATTTAAGTCCTCGAGTGAATATTGGCAGCGCCCAGAATCCAAAAATTACCAATACTGCACCAGAAGCGATCATAATTGATTGACTTGTTCCTTCTATGGGTAGCAAAGACAGCATAGTGATCATCCAAGCCAAGACTCTCGCAATTGTTCCTAGCCAGTCATTTAAGGAATTGCCGTCGTAAATCCATTGCGTTACTTGATTGTCAGGTACATTTTGCCAAGCTGGTAGCCATACTAAGCCTCCGATCAGGGTTCCAGCAGCAACAGCGTAGATTCGCCACCAAGGGGTGCAGGGGTGCAGAGGTGCAGGGGAGGCTCGGGGCCCCCCTTGAGGATAAGGGGCAAGGAGGGGAGAGGGGTGATAGGGAGATTTCTCTGGTTGTGTGCGATTAATCTTATAACGTAAATCTTGAAGCCAAAATCCGCTCAAAACTAATCCTTCTGCACAAAGAGTAAGTGTGAAAAAGTAATGAACAGCAATGCCTAAAGAGTTAACTACTACCCAAACTAAGCTTACCCAAATAGGTAGGGGGCTTTGGCGGTGGATAGCCCGCGTAGCTATTACTAGGCAACACAGAGAAGCGATAATTAATAAAATCGCTAAAGTATAATGTCGGGCTTCTTGTGCTAGATATATACCAAACGGCGACACTGCCATCATTGCTGCCGCTATTTGTCCCACTAAGCGAGAGCGAAAAGCAAGCCAGCCTAAACCAAATATAGCTGGAATCGAGGCAACACCTAAAATAGCACTTAGCGATCGCGCTGCCCAAAATGATGCAAGTCCGTCTACTGTAGGAAATAGCTGCATCCACAGGTGATTTAATCCAAAGTAGACTGGCGGATGGGTACTTTCTGTCATTAAATTGTGGATGACATCACTAAAACCAGCATCAGGATTGAGTTGTAACGGCTTTAAAAGTACATCAAGAGCGATTGCTTGATTTATTGGTAGTGTACGAAAACTATTACCTAAACTAAAAACGACAGTGGCAAACTCATCATTCCAAGGAGGTTTTGCTGCTAGATGAGTAAATCTTAAACCAGTACCAATGGCTAGCCACAGTAAAAGCAGTATGAAATGAAACCAGCCACTATGGGACTTGAATAACCCATTGTTTTCGTAGGTAGTAGATAGGCGGTAGATGGGTTTCATCAGTATTCAAGATGTGATACTACGCAAATTTTGTCCACTGGTAGTGGAGAATCTTTTACTTATAGCTCACACCCAACAACTGAGCTACAATTGGCAGTACAGCATCAGCACTACGCTGATCAAAATCAGCATCTACAGACGAGATATCTAGACGAACGTTTCCTCGTTTCACCCGTTCTCCCATCTGGCGACGCTCTGGATGTGAAAATGTAGAGAAGGTACGCCGTAACAAGGGTAGTAATGCTGTGAAAGTATCACCGGATAACTGACTTACCCAACTATCTAAGACTTGCCATAATTTGTCGTCGTGCAGCAGTAATAATCCGCTACCTTTTAAAAATCCTTCCACCCATGCAGCCGATTGAGGCGGTTCGTTGGCAGTTGATAGCGCTAATCCCATTCGCCGTGCTGCCTCATCTGCATCAAATTTACCCGCATCCAGTAATAACCGACAGCAGCGACCAGATATAATACCGTTTAATCCTTGTTCTGACATTTGAGTTAAAACTTTGTGCCAGGATGCTAGATGATCATTGTTTTGTAGTAGAGTTATCGCGCTATTAACACAATTTAGCTTTTCATACATTGCCGTAGCTGCATCATCATCCAGCGATGCACACGCGCCGGGTAGTCCGATGCAAATTCGCGCTACTAAGCCATCTACTACATGGCTCACCATCTCGGTATCAGTTTTACGAACATTACCATAACGCAGTATATTTGTCAAGGGTGGCAAAGCTGCCATCAGGTGGGCAATATCACTCGCGATCGCTGCTTCTGTTTGCAAGCGTGTCATGAGGTGCGAGAGAGCATGAGGTAAATCAGCCAACAGCACTTGATTTAACAAGCGGGTGAGGATAGGTAATTCCTTAGCGCGATCAGCTATATCACGAGCGTAGCTAGCAGCTGCTTCAGAAATAGTATTACCCCAAATGCCAGACGAAATCAAAGTAACGACAAATTCAGGTTGCCATTGCAAGCGCCATAGTTCGTGAAATGTGCCTTTTTTGCCGCTTGTGCGCTGGAGTTCTCCCCAAGCAATGCCTAGAAGTGTTAATCGGTGTAATAAATGCGATCGCTCTAAATCGTTTGGTTTTCGTAAATCCAGATCCAGAGTTTTCTGAGTCACTTCTGCTGGCATTCGTAGCCGTTTTTGTTGCTTTACCAAATCTTGCTGCAATGGAATCATTGGCGTATCATCTGGCACTTCCCCCAATCTTTCACCCACGATCAATTTTTCGTGGATGAGACGCATGGGTAGATCACTACCAAAGCACAGCACAGCTTGAGTAGCTTCATTTAACTCTGCTAAACCGGCCAAGGGGCGATCGCGTAATGCTGCCAAAGATTCAGCTAACCGCACAGCCTCAATTAGATTAGCTGATGATGCGTCTAAATCTTGTTCTCGCAACAACTGGGCAACTTCCACAATCCAGCGAATTACTACTTGATCGGGCGTAGTCCATAGATGATGATACCAACCAGGCGATTGAACGCCAGCACCGTAGCCGCTACTGTATGCCAACCTTCCATAAGTCCAAGGAACCCAAGTTGCCTGTACTTTAATTTTGGGTAAACCCTTAAGTAGCACATTATCTTCTTTTTCCGGCGGCATCTGAGCCAAAGCTGGAGAGTGCCATGCACCGCAGACAACAGCAATTTTTTGATAACTTTCACTAGCAGCACGAATACAAGAACGCATATAAGCTTCACGCTGCGCTTCTATCGGTTCTTCAGACTGCTGTGTTTCCCCGCGTAAAGCGCTCATCGCTTCCAGAATGGCGGCAAATAAATCAACACTATTTCGTCGCTGTTCTACCATGTGTTCCCACCAGCGTTCACCGTCGCTGTATCCTGCCGCTTTCCCTAGCCAGCCAAGCGGATCAAACCGAATTTTATCTGCTTCAGTATCTGAATTATTTGGAACATTGTTTATAGCGTCGCTTGGTTCAGGTGTTGGCTGATCAGTGCTAGTCGGTTTATCTGCTAACTGGTGCGCTTGGGGCAAATCTATAAATCGCACGGGGATATTATTGGTTAAGCCGTAATGAAGCGCTTGCAACTCTGGAGAGAAGACTGCAAACGGATAATAAACACAACGATGTGGCTGATCTGGCACATAAAGCAGTAGTGCAACTGGCGGCTGCATCTTAGGTGCAGTTAGTAGGGGTAGCAGTGGATCAGCGTCAGGTGGCCCCTCTACTAAAATTGCATCGGGTTGTAATTGCTCTAAAGCATCGCGTAAACTCCGCGCTGAACCAGGACCGTGATGGCGAATGCCAAAGATATGTACGCTCACTGTATTATTTATTTATTATGATTTTGAATCGCGAAAACGCAGAGAATGGCAAGAAGGGTAGAAATTATCTTGTAGTTTCCCAGTTTTACATTTCATCTCTGCAAGCGCGATATAAATCTTTCCAGCCGTCACGCTCTTTAACGACTGTTTCCAGGTACTCACGCCAAACAACGCGATCTTGTACGGGATCTTTAATGACTGCACCAATCAATCCAGAGGCAATATCCGCAGAGTGTAAGCGTCCATCACCAAAGTGAGCCGCTAGTGCTAACCCACTATTCACAACAGAAATAGCCTCAGCAGTGCTAAGAGTGCTACTAGGCGATTTAATCTTAGTTTTGCCATCTTCAGTAATACCGCTACGCAACTCGCGGAAGATAATGACGATGCGGCGGACTTCTTCTAATGCAGGTGGTTCTGCGGGTAATTCTAAAGCGCGTCCTAAACTTTCGACGCGGCGCTGGACGATTTCTACTTCTTCTTCAATAGTTTTAGGCAGAGGTAGAACAACTGTGTTGAAGCGGCGTTTAAGGGCGCTGGAGAGGTCATTTACTCCCTTGTCGCGATCGTTCGCTGTCGCAATTACACTAAATCCTCTGTTTGCCTGCACTTCAGAGTTTAATTCTGGGATGGGTAGTGTCTTCTCTGAAAGAATAGTAATCAGCGTGTCTTGGACATCAGCAGGAATGCGAGTTAATTCTTCCACACGAGCAATTTTACCGTCCTGCATTGCCCGCATTAAAGGACTAGGAACTAAAGCTTGCATCGAAGGGCCATCAGCTAATAGACGGGCATAGTTCCAGCCGTACCTAATAGCTTCTTCGCTTGTACCAGCAGTACCTTGAATCAGCATAGTAGAATCACCTGCTACAGCAGCTGATATATGCTCTGAAACCCAAGATTTCGCCGTACCAGGAACACCAATCAGTAGTAAAGCGCGATCTGTTGTCAGAGTGGCAACAGCAATCTCAATGATGCGGCGATCGCCTATATACTTTGGTGACACCTCAAAACCATTATCCAGCTTGCCACCCAGCAAATAAGTAGTCACCGCCCAAGGCGACATTTTCCAATTCGGCGGACGCTGGCGAGTGTCAACCTTAGCTAGTTCCTCTAGTTCATGGCCAAATTGCTGTTCCGCGTGTTCCCTCAAAAGAGTTAGCGTTACCGTCCCCTCTGTTTCCTTTTCTACAGCCGTTTTCTTCCTTGGTGTTCTTGGCGTCTTGGCGGTTCGATTCTCATCACTCATGACTTACTTCCTAATGCCTGTAGCATTTCATATCGAAATTGCAAAATAGCCAAAAATTCATTAATAGCATTCATCCAAGGAGTCCCCTCTTTAGCCACAGTCGATAAAGCAGCTGCCTTGTGAGTTAGAGAAGGCGTAATGTAGCAAGCGAACTCTTTAAGCGCTAGGAGTAACGGCCAATAAGGCACACCGTTACTGTTTTCTGTGTAGAGATACACACCCTCCAGAACAGCGTGCGAGAATTCAGCGCTCCAAGGCTCTCGGTAATAACATAACAGGTGAAATCCTCCTTGATCTTTACTACTCAGTCCTACGCTATTGGATGGTAAAAGGTGACGGATAAAGGCTTCCCGGTGATCGCGTGGTAGCACTTCTATCAATCCTGCAATTAGTTGCTCATCTGTAAGCAGCAAATAGCTATATAACCTACTAACCAAAGCAAGCTTAGACACAGTAGGAAGTATTGCTTCTGCCCAGTCTGAGTCCTGATGTCGCAAGGCTGCGATCGCCCAGCCTTTAATCAGTAACGATTGCCAATCACTACGATCAACTACCTGGATTAACTGAGCTGGGTTTGTTTTCCAAGTAGAACACCAAAAGCTGGGAGGAACATTTGCTAGCATTTGCAGTAGCCAACCAGCTTTTTCTCCTAGATTGTGAATTACTTTTGACTCGATAGCATCGCGGCTCATTGCCTTGTCGCAAGACTCTGGCAAAATCACTTCTAGGTACAGTTCTCCTTCTTGCTTAAATATTAATAAGGAACGCGATCGCTCAATCATCCGCAGACACAATCGAGACTTTGGAAGTCTTGCTAAAAGTTGGGCTGCAACTCGCCTCACCTCCTTACTACGCTCATCTAAGGCGGCTTCCAAAAACGGCTCATCCTCCACACTCAATCCTGTCTGGAAGGTTTCTAGAAAAGCTACTTTTTCCTTTGCTCCTTCAGAAGCCCAAGTTGTAGCCAATCGTTCCCTTGCGGCTGATGGATTTTCAGCACGAAGGTTTTTTAGGATTAATTTGCGGGCTGCACGGCTACCAGTTTGCCAGGTTTCCTTTACATCCCCGACTACATAATTCCAGTCTAGGTTTTGGGAAGCTAGCCAATATCCGCGCTTGCCCAATACTGGTAATATTGCTTCTCGTAGCTCACTCTGCTTACGACCTAATTCCAGCAAATCAGGTAAATTGAGATCCGGTACTCGTTTACCAACTTTAGCTGTTGCTGCCAACCACTCTGGTAGTAGTTCTTTGTATTCTCCGTTCAACATTAAATCTAGATGATGTCCAGCACGGGAACTACAACAAGGCTGATCGTCTAGTTCGCATTCTTTGGGTAGTGGTTGGGAATCTTTTACAGGTAATTGTCCAGCTTTTTGATAAAGCGCGATCGCACCCGCCGCACTTAATAAACTTCCTTCTGCATCAGTGCTATCTAGCCGACGCAATAATTCACCTAGCTTGTTGTTAGGTGGTGTGAATGTTAGAGATTGGCGTTCCGTACCGACTAAAGCTGCTGTCACCACATCTTGCCACACTGCACACCTCGCTTAAAAACTTGTTGAAATTAAATTCAAAACTATATCTACAGGACAATAAATTGACCCGAAACCTCCACGCTTAAGGGTAGGAGATAGTCACCATTCCATTCACCAAATAAGCTTAGTGGATGTCCACCGCTCAGGGCTAATAACTGCCAACCACGTTCAAACCGTGGCATAAGCGGTAGGTGGTGTCCCGCTAAGTCACGCACAAACCACAATTCGTTGTGGTGGATAGGAATCACGGCGACTAATGGAACTGGGAATTGTTCTAACCAAGGGTTGCATGAGAGAGCTTGAGCATATGCTTTGATCATGTCTGCGATCGCACTATAGCCAGGTATTCCTTCAATCTGGAATGAGCCGCTATGACGAGTTTTAAGTATTGCCCTTAGCGGATAAGCACTCTCGAAAAATACTAACTCTGCCTCGGCAATTGTTCCAGGTAAAAAGCTTGTTTCTAATGGTTGACTTACATGAGCAAAGTTGAGGATTAAAGCAGCGCGATTACTTTCTTGTCCCCATAACCAAAGCCTTTGGACACGCAGATTGTCTTCTTCTACTCGTTGACCTAAAATTAACCAGTGAGCATTTACAAGATCAGCCGGATCACTGGCTAATAATTTATCCTGATGTGTCCAACCAATTAAAGTTCTAATATCAGCTTGAGTAGCACTTGGCAGCGTATCAAGACGTTTGAAGCCTTCAAGTAATAAATATAAACGCCCTAGCTTTTCCAATACCCGTTCTTGCCAGCCTGCACCAGAGTGAGGAATACTTGCCATTTCCCGCAATTGCCGAGCCACTCCTGGCGCTTGGGCATCTACCATCCTCGCTGCTACCCCATCCCAAAAGCTGTAGGGTTTTCCTTGTACAGCAGCTAATCCTTGACGTACCAAATCCCGCAGCCAGAGTTCTAAATCTTGGATTCCTGCGGCTACTTTGTTGTAGCGCTGTTGCGTGCGTTTCGCTTGAGTAGCTGGATCAACTTGTGCAGTTGGTGAGTCACTTTTTTTGGTGCGTTTTTGGGTACGAGTAGCCAGCCACTTTGTTACCCATTCAGGAGGTGGATCAGGAGTTAAATGCAGCAGGTTCGTTGCTTCTCAGGAGTAACAGCCCTAAACCGTGTTTACAGGGAAATTTACGACTAGGACAACTGCATTTAAACGCTATTTCTGTTAAGTCAATCTGCGTTTGGTAGGGGGTTTTGCCGCTACCCTGACACTCACCCCAAATAACTTGTTCGTTTTGCCCTAGTGATACCCACTTACGCAGCGTTGCTAGAGTTTTACCATTTTTAGCTGAACTTGCATCTGGGGCTAAAGCTAAAATTTGGGCGTTGGTAAATGGTGAGATGAACTAGGCGGGAACAGGGATATCTCTGAACTTGAGGTAATGGATCAACAAGCGGAGGGAATGCTTCAGCATCTCAACTGACTTGGAATAGCACAAGGTCTT
>JAHHHE010000111.1 GCA_019359535.1 Gloeocapsa sp. UFS-A4-WI-NPMV-4B04 | reverse complement strand
GCTCGTTCTTAACAGCAAATATCCTTTAACCTTAGTTTACCGTTTCAACTGGCGTTCTTTTAGTAGGACCGAACACACGACCTAAGCCAGTCACCGAGACGTATTAGCATTTTCCGGAGATGTCTAAAGCATTGCGAGAAACGGAACAGCAATTTACTCGTGCTGTTTTAGAAGCCCCATTTCCACTGATAATTCATGCAGAAGATGGCGCAGTTATCCAAATTAACCGCACATGGCAGGAATTAACAGGTTATCACCATAGTGATATTCCAACGATCGCTGATTGGACAGAAAAAGCTTATGGACAGAGAAAAGAATTAGTTAAGGCGGATATAGATAAGCTGTACAACCTGAATGCAAAGGTGCAAGACGGCGAGTATGTCATAACTACCGCTTGGGGTGAGACAAGAACATGGGATTTTAGTTCTACTCCTTTGGGCAAGCTGCCAGATAAAAGAAGATTAGTGCTAAGTATGGCAGTCGATATCAGCGATCGCAAACGTACCGAGCAAGCCTTACACGAGAGCTATAGTATTCTGCTGAGTGTGATAGAAGGCTCTACAGATGCGATCTTCATGAAGGATCTGCAAAGTCGCTATTTATTAATTAACTCTGCTGGTGCTAATGCTGTTGGTAAACCAGTTGCAGACATTATCGGACAAGATGATACAGCGCTATTTCCCTTGACAACTGCTTACCAAATTATCGAAAACGAGCGCAAACTTATTACCTCCCAAGGCGCTCAATATTATGAGGATATTCTGCCAATTAATAGCGAGTTACGGACATTTTTTGTTGCCAAGACAGTTTGTCGCAACGAGCAAGGCGATGTGATTGGGATTATTGGTATCGCCCGTGATATTAGCGATCGCAAGCGCAATGAGGAAGCTCTCCGGCGCAGCGAGGAGTTCTTACGCCGGATGTTTGCTAGCAGTGCAGATTGTGTCAAAGTTTTGGATGTAGACGGACGCTTATTGTCTATGAATACAGGAGGGCAAATGCTGATGGAAATTGATGACTTTGCGCCCTTCCTCAAAGCGTCCTGGTGTGACTTTTGGCAGCAAGGGGATCAGCACCTGGTTTCCACTGCCCTAGAAGCGGCAAAAACAGGGGGTACAGGGAAGTTTCAAGCGTATTGCCCAACCGCAAAGGGTACACCGAAGTGGTGGGATGTGGTTGTTACTCCGATTATGGATGCTCAAGGTAAACCCGAACAACTGCTGTCTGTTTCTCGTGACATTACTGAGCGCAAACAAGCAGAGCAACAAATCAAAGAACTGAACCAAGACTTAGAAAAGCGCGTAGTCGAGCGCACAAAACAACTTGAAGCTGCAAATAAGGAACTTGAAGCATTTGCTTATTCAGTTTCCCATGATCTCCGCACACCTTTAAGGAGTATTGATGGCTTTAGTTTGACACTACTAGAACGTTATACCGAGCAGTTAGATGACAAAGGTAAACACTATCTGCAACGGGTGAGAGCTGCTAGTCAACGGATGGGAGAATTAATCGACGATTTGCTGAAGCTTTCACGAGTAACACGCAGCGAGATGGTGTGCCAAAAGATTGATTTGAGTGTTTTGGTTGCTGCGATCGCTAAAGAAATACAACAAACTGAGCCGCAACGTCAAGTCGAATTTGCGATCGCATCCCCAGTAGTAACGCAGGGAGATTATAGGCTATTACGGGTGGCGTTTGAAAATCTGCTTAACAATGCTTGGAAATTTACATTAAATCAAACACATCCACAAATTGAATTTGGTACTTTGCCACAACCAGACGGCACAGATATATATTTTATTCGCGACAACGGTGCTGGTTTCGATATGGAATACGCCGATAAATTATTTGGTGCTTTTCAGCGTTTACATACCGTAGATGAGTTTCCAGGTACTGGTATTGGACTAGCAACCGTCCAGCGTATTATTCATCGGCATGGAGGTCAAATATGGGCAGAAGCAGCAGTTAATCAAGGTGCAACATTCTATTTTACGCTGTAATTTAGCTCAAATTCTGCTTATTTTAATCACTCAATTATTATGACCAAAAAAATCATTCTTTTGGTAGAAGACAATCGTGATGATGAAGAATTAACTCTAATGGCATTTGAACAAAGTGAAATTATGAATGAAGTAGCGGTAGTACGTGATGGTGCAGAAGCGCTGGATTATTTATTCAAGACTGGTAAATATACTAACCGCGCTTTAAGTGAAATGCCAGCTGTTATTTTGTTAGACTTGAAATTACCTAAAATTAGCGGTCTTGAAGTATTGAAACGTATCCGTGCCGATACTCAAACTCAGTTTGTTCCTGTAGTTATTTTAACGACATCCAAAGAACAAGAAGACATAATTAACAGCTATAAATTAGGCTGTAATAGCTATATTCGCAAACCTGTAAACTTTACTGAATTCATAGAAGCAGCAAGAAAACTTGGTTTGTACTGGCTGTGTTTAAACGAAGTACCTGGATAATTTGTGATGAGTAAACCTTTACATATATTGATAGTAGAGGACTCAGAGGACGACGCTGAGTTATTAATAAACCAAATAGAACGTAGCGGTTATAACCCTACATTTCAGCGAGTAGATAACTCTGTTGCGATGGCTAGAGCATTGGAACAACAATGGGATATTGTACTTGCAGACTACAATTTGCCCCATTTTAGTGCTACTGCTGCACTAAGTTTGTTGAAAGAAAAAGGGCTAGATTTACCGTTCATTATTGTTTCAGCCACGATCGCTGATGGAATCGCAGTAGCAGCGATGAAAGTAGGAGCAAGCGACTACATAATGAAGGATAATTTGGCGCGGTTAGTCCCTGCTATAGAACGAGAATTGCAGGAAGCAGCAAATAGACGCGATCGCCAACAGATCCAGTCAGCACTTAGAGAAAGTGAAGATCGTTGGCAGTTAGCTTTACGCGGCAACAATGATGGCATTTGGGATTGGAATATTCAAAGTAATCAAGTTTTCTTCTCAGCGCGATGGAAGGAAATGCTTGGTTATACCGAAGACGAAATCGGCACTAATCATCAAGAATGGTTACAGCGAGTACATCCAGACGATCACAATTGGCTAACTGAGGCGCTTCAAGCCCATCTTGCGCGGAAAACACAATTTTATCGAACAGAGCATCGAATTCAGTGCAAAGACGGCACTTATAAATGGATTTTGTCACGAGGTCAGGCACTTTGGAATGAAGCCGGAAACCCAGTACGGATGGTCGGTTCGCATACAGACATTAGTCCTGCCAAGCAAATGGAGGAGACGCTGCGGCAACAAGCTGAGACTCTGGCAGAAGCGAACCGCCTGAAAGATGAATTCTTGGCAATTGTCTCTCACGAACTTCGGACACCACTCAATGTTATCCTTGGCTGGTCTCAAATGCTGCGTACTCGCAAATTTAATGAAACTAAAGCGGCTCAGGCACTTGAGATGATTGAGCGTAACGCCAAGTTGCAAATACAATTGATTGAAGACCTCTTAGATGTTTCACGCAGTATTCAGGGAAAGCTGAACTTAAGAACTTCGCCGACTAACCTTGTACCGCTTGTTAAAGCAGCAATTGAGAAACTGCAAACGGCGGCTGATGCAAAAGCAATTGAAGTGCAGGTTTTGTTCGATGAGCCGATGATATTAGTTAGAGGCGATGCTAACCGTTTACAGCAGATGATCTGGAATTTAATTTCAAATGCGATTAAGTTTACACCATCAGGAGGAGATGTGCAAATTCAGCTAACTCGCGCTGGTGATGATGTTGAACTCCACGTAAGTGACAACGGGATTGGGATCAAAACTGAGTTTCTACCGTATGTTTTTGACTGCTTTCGTCAACAAAATAGCTCACTTACAAGGTCTTATGGTGGTTTGGGACTGGGGTTAGCGATCGTGCGTCAGTTAGTAGAATTACACGGCGGAACGGTTCAGGTTGCAAGTCCTGGTGAAGGACAAGGAGCAACATTCACTGTTTGTTTACCACTAATAAAAGACGAGCGGCAAGAACTCAAATTCTTATCTTTTGCTCCTAGCTCTTAGCTTTTTATCACTTATGGGTTATAAAGTTTATCAAAATTGATAAATAATCTCAAACTATAGGTTGAGCAATACTTCGGTCTAAAGAGCGAAAGCATTTTAATTCAATACTGTTATTCTATTAAAAGTAAATTAAACACATTGGATGGGCGTTATACCGCAGTGGCCCAGAATCATACATCGAAGGAGAGCGATGTCAGATGTATGAACTATGTCAATAAACGCCTTGAATAGACGGTGTGGAGTTTCTATCGCTTCCTCCACTTTGTCGCTACCGAGGGGGAACTCAACTTCCCATCAGAGCGGTCTTAGGTGCGATCGTCGAGCGTTTAATTATTAATTTACTTATAATAAATTATAAATTTTAGTCTTAGTTTTGCTACGAAACTAAGATTTTAAAATTTTGCTAATACAATTATTATTAATACGTTATTTATCATATATTAATAATCAACAGGATGTTGCCCATAAAATGGCAGCGCCTCTGACCATTCGGAAAGCTTGCCTTGTTGCCAATTTAGATAAGCTAATTCTAATACGCTGGAAACAGATGTGCCTAAATTAGTTGGTGCATGAATTATCTGGGAAATAGTAGGGAATTGAGCTAATTTTTGCTGCCATGCTTCAGGCATTAAAACAGTATCTGGCAATAATTCAATTAGCCCTAAGTTAACTTGATTAACTTGATATATTGCTGCAAATAATTGACCACGTTGAGCAGGCAGATCAACTGCTTTAACCAAGTCTGTAATTATTGCATTTTTTTCTAAGCTGGATGCCTCGTCTATATAGTGTGAATAAGCTATTGCTGCCAAAGTAGAAATAGCAAATAAAGGAATACCCAACTGTTGCGCCAGGGTTCGGGCAGTAACTAATCCAATGCGAGTGCTAGTGAAGCTACCTGGCCCCTTTGCTACGGCAATAAAAGCCAAATCTGTCCAGGTTTGAGGCTCGATAAAGTCGGCTAAGTGTTGGTGTAAATGGGTGGAAAGCGATCGCCCTAAGTCCCAAGTGTGATCGCGTGAGTCACCAGCAAAGTTACTCAAAGCTAGTCCTAATTCTGGACTACTTGTATGTAGCGCCAGACCATATTTATCCATAATTGTTTAATTAGGGGCAGTTTTCGGCGTTGTTTTATTTAATACTCACCTTACAACAGCCCCTTACTATCTAAGCGCAATCCCATTAATTTCATGTTGGCACAAGTTCACCGGGACGCAGCTTCGCCCATTTGCCAGTTTCCCGCTTAAAGCTAAGACAACCAACAACATCGTATTCCATTTCAATCACATCCTCATTGGTACGGATATTTACATTGATACTGGGTTCAATTGGCTCAAACTGTGGATCTTCAGTTAAGTGAGGCTGTTGATGCTGAGTTTCTACTGCATGATAAGTGATGCAGTTGTCTACATAATGACAATTTATGCAAATACACATAGAACCGTCTCCAGAGGCTTCTCTGTTAATCTAGCTCAGACAAAGCTAATGTTAGTTAGCTAATCAGTTGAATTTTTGTTGCAATGTCGTCTTGTAGTGTTTCTAGTTTAGCGGACATAAACTGGCCCTTTAGCCTGGAATTTTTGCCCCAACCAGCTTATCTGGTGGGTGGTGCGGTGCGTGATGCAATGCTAGAAAGACAATCTGAATATCTGGATCTAGATTTTGTGCTACTAGATGCAGTGAAAACAGCACGGGTGATCGCAAGTTCCTATCAAGCTGGCTTTGTCTTACTCGATCATCAACGCCAAATCGCTAGAGTTGTATTTCCCCACGCTACAGTTGACTTTGCCGAACAAGAAGGAAACTGTCTAGAAACTGATTTGAATCGGCGAGACTTTACAATAAATGCGATCGCCTATAACCCGCACAACGGCGAAATAATTGATCCCCTCCAAGGCTGCGCTGATTTGAAACAAGGCTTACTCCGCATGGTCAAAGCAGCAAATCTACAGGATGATCCTTTAAGGCTATTACGAGCATACCGCCAAGCTGCACAGTTGAGTTTTGCGATCGAACCAGAGACACAAGCAACTATCCGCCAGCTTGCACCAGAATTGAGTAAAGTTGCATCAGAACGGGTAAGAGTAGAACTAAACTATCTCCTTGGTAGTTCTAAAGGAAATCGTTGGATAAGCGCAGCGTGGGAAGATGGATTACTTGAGATTTGGTTTGATAATGTAAAGCGATCGCCTCTATCTCAACTCACAGCAATTGACACAGCAGCTGTCGCACTATCACAAAATTTCCCGCTTCTAGGCGTGGAACTTTCCCAAGCAGTTCGTAATACTATCAAAACCTCCTGGTTAACAATTGCTAAACTCGCCACCCTTGTTAATCCAGATCCTGAAACTGCTGAAATACAACTAACCCAACTAACCTACAGTCGCGCCGAAATTCAAGGCGTAACTATAGCACTCAAACTTTTACCTCAGCTGATATCAAATACTGTCCCACTCCTTCAGATATCACCACAAGAGCAATATTTTCTGTTTCGTACAGCCGGAAGGGTGTTTCCAGTTGTAGCAGTGCTAGCAGTAGCAAATGGGGTAGCAGTAGAAGCGATTTTGCCCTTAATTAACCGCTACCTCAACCCAGACGATCCTGTTGCTCATCCTACAGCACTTGTTACTGGGAAAGAGTTAATGCAAGCCTTAGAAATACCATCTAGCCCCACTGTGGGTAAACTACTTAACGATATTACGTTGGCAAAAATTGAGGGTAAAATCTCCACACCTGCTGAAGCCCTAAATTTAGCATCCCAACTACTTGACACCTTGTAATTTATGTATTACGTTTGTAGCATAAAGTTCACAGACGTAAGAGGCATTTACGAAATCATCAAACTTAACTGTGTAGATCAAACTTAAGTTAAAAGTCATGTGGCGGCTAGCTCAATGGTAGAGCGCCAATTTTTATCCGAAAGGGTCGAAGAATGAGGATTATCGTTAAGCACGTAAGAACCTTATTCGCCGGAGGTGCGGGTTCAAATCCCGCGCCGCTACACCAATAATCTTACAGCTATCAGCTAATAGCTTGTAGTTGTTGGAAGAAACTTATTAACTTGAAATTTATGTAGCAGATAGTCTAGAGGCTTAGAACACCAACAACATCCTTGTTCATAACTTGCCTGAAAAGGACGACGAATTGAGGGTTATCGCTTGACACGCGGGAGACGCAGGTTCAAATCCTGCTCTGCTACACCAATTTATTATGGGGCGGGGACTCTAAAGGTTGGCTATTTGACAACTTGAGGAGAAAAATTCCTTGTTCACAAACTTGCCTGAAAAGGACGACGAATTGAGGGTTATCTGGTATATAGGTTCGACTCCTAACCCGCCCCCCTATTTTATATTCTCCTGTAGCGGGTAGCTCAGTGGTAGAGCGACGGACTGGTTAATCGCCAGTCGCCCTTAGTTCACAATCTTGCCTGAAAAGGACGCAGAATTGAGGGTTATCGTTTGGGACGCGTTGGTCGTAGGTTCGACTCCTACTCCGCTACATTCCATTTTTGCCCGAAAGGGACGGGAGGTAAATTAATGAATTACAAGTTTTTCAATCAGAAAAAGACTAACACGCCGCAAACCCAGCCTATCCCTGGACGAGAAGCAGAAATGATTCAGGGACGTTCTGGCGGATTTATGTTTGATGCTGGCATTTGGCAGATGCTACGGCGTTGTTTGCTGGTTGGTACAGCTAAAAGCACTTACTATGCTGGAAAGCAGGAATTAACTGATGATTTTGTTGGAGTAGTACGGGATGCGATCGCCCAAGATCCTGCTCGTGTAGCCCAAGAAATAATTTACGCTAGCGATGGACGCGCTATCAACAACAGTGCGCCAATTTTCGCCCTAGTGCTGTTATCAATGGGAGAAACACCTGAAGCGAAAAAAGCATTTCAGGAAATATTCTCTACTGTTGTCCGTACTGGTAGCCACTTCTACGAATGGCTGAACTACACTAAATCTCTGCGCGGATTTGGCAAAATCGTTCGTGAAGCTGGCAAAAATTGGCTATCGCGGGAAGACGTTAAAGGATTGGCTTATCAGTTGTTGAAATATCAGCAACGCCTTGACTTCTCACATCGAGATGCTTTACGCCTATTCCATGTCAAACCGCCTACAGAAGATCACCAACAGTTATTTAACTGGGTGGTTAAAGGTTGGGAAGAATTACCGTCTCAAATTCCATCTGACGCACTAGCGCAGATTTGGTGGTATGAGTGGCTCAAGCGGAATCCTGATCAAACTCACAAAGCTATTTCTCAAGGACACCTAACCCATGAAATGGCTGCACCTGTGGGCAAAATGGATAAAGCTGCTTGGCAGTTGCTATTCGATGAAATGCCAATTGGCGCTATACTGCGTAACCTGGGTTCATTAACTGAACTGGGTGTGTTGCAAACCGCAAATACACGCCGTAATTTAGATCGCGTCGAGGCTGTTCTCAACGACAAAAATCGCTTACGCAAAGGACGGATTCATCCGATTGATGTGCTGAAAGCGCTCAAAACTTACCAATCTGGAGGAAAGTTAGGACGCAGCCAGAAAACCTGGAACCCAGTATCTCGCATCGTGGACATTCTCGAAAAAGCCCTAGAGTTATCCTTTGATGTCGTAGAACCAACAGGTAAAGTGTTCATGCACGCTGTTGATGTTTCTAGCTCAATGTCTTACGGTGTTGTGCAGTCAGTTGGACTTAGCTGCTGTGAAATTGCCACAACAATGGCACTGGTGACAGCTAAGGCAGAGAAAAACTACATGATTCGCGGTTTTGCTACTGATTTCCGTGATTTAGGTATTACTGCTAAAGATAGCTTCAGTTCTGCTGTGAAGAAAGCGAGTAATCAAAACTTTGGCGGTACAGATGCCTCTGTGGCTTACGACTGGATGATTAAAAACAAGTTTAAGGCGGATGTCATCTGCTTTTGGACAGATTCAGAAAGTTGGGCGGGATCTAAGCATCCAAGCCAAGCACTGGCTAAGTACCGGGAAAAAGTAAATCCCAACATTAAGGCAGTGTATGTCACCCTTGCACCCTACCAAATTACCTTAGTAGATCCTCAAGATCCGTTGTCTTGGGATTTGGGTGGCTTCGATCCTGGTATGCCTCGGATTATCCAAATGTTGGCTACAGGCGAAGTATAACAAACTTGTGGCGGGTTATCCTGATTCACTACTTGCCTTTAGGGGACGAAGAATTTAGGGTTATCGGTAACATCTCCACCAAAGTGGGGATTTGCGGGTTCAATCCCCGCACCCGCCGCCAGCATTTTATTAGTAGGCAATCAGTTGTGGAAAAAACTAAGAAAAATATCTAGCTTATAGTGCTATTTATTAACAGTGTGCTGTTTTAGCTCATCCAAAGAAAGATGTTCCAGAGCGGCTGCATGAGTTGATGATAAAATTACGGGTGGAGCAACGCCAGCATCTAGGGCTTCTTGCCATCGCGCGGCACACAAACACCAGCGATCGCCAGGTTTTAGACCAGGGAAATTAGACATTGGGTTTGGTGTGCTTAAGTCATTCCCCACGGACTTAGTAAATTCCAGGAATTCTTGTGTTACTTCTGCACAAACAACGTGAACGCCAAAATCACCCGCTCCTGTGCTACATATTCCGTCTCGATAAAACCCCGTCATTGGCGAGGTGCAGCAGGTTTCTAATTCTCCTCCGAGGACGTTCTGAGCATTTGTCATAGTTGCAACTTCTCTAGCTTAATTATAATTATGTTACCTCCGCCTGCCCGTCCTCAAGCCGCTAGGGTAGGAATTACATAGAAAACAGCAGGGTGAAATTTGGTCTGGAGAATGTCACCGAACTTCTGAGTAAACCACTGTTCTACAGCATCACTGAACAGATGGAGCAAGCGATAATGAAGTTAGTAGTAATTGAAGACTCAGATCGAGTATTAGGCGCTTATATGGTAGGAGGACACCCAGCCGAGATTATTGAAAGTCTCGCGGTTGCAAAAAGAATAGGGAATAACCAAATAAGAACTTGATGCCACAATTAGCATACGCCCAACTATGGAAGAAAAGTTTTTGGTGCTGAATTGAGTCAAGGCGCTTTTCTTGAGAAATTTAGAGAGTATAGATAGTAATAAAGTTCTGTTTCTTTTGCACTCTTTGTTGTCACGTAAGGAATATATTAAGTCATGACATACGACTACGACCTATTTGTCATTGGTGGTGGTTCAGGTGGTTTATCAGCTTCAAAACGGGCTGCTAGTTACGGAGCTAAAGTAGCGATCGCGGAAGAATACTTAGTCGGTGGTACTTGTGTTATTCGCGGCTGTATTCCCAAAAAACTGATGGTGTATGGTTCTCACTTTCCAGCACTATTTCACGATGCTGCTGGCTATGGTTGGTCTGTTGGTGAGACAAAACTAGACTGGGAACGCTTCATTACAAGTATTGACAAAGAAATTCGGCGGCTGTCGCAATTGCATATTGGCTTTTTAGAAAAAGCTGGAGTGGAATTAATCCAAAGTCGGGCAACTTTGATAGATCCGCACACCTTAGAAGTTGACGGACGTAAAGTTACAGCTCAAAAAATTTTAATCGCCGTTGGTGGCCGTCCAGTCAAACCCGATTTACACGGTATGGAATACGCCATCACCTCCAACGAGATTTTTCACCTGAAAGAGCAACCGAAGCACATCGCAATTATCGGTGCTGGTTATATTGGCGTGGAATTTGCCTGTATCATGCGTGGACTTGGTTCTGAAGTGACACTGATTATCCGAGGCGATCGCATTTTGCGTGGATTTGATGATGACATCCGCAACAATATTCAAGACGGGATGAAACATCACGGGATTCGGATCATTCAAAATACAGTGATTGAATCAGTTGAAAAAGTTTCTGAAGGATTGCAACTGAAGTTATCCGGCGAGTCCCAAGAAACATTAATTGCTGATGTGTTTCTCGCCGCGACTGGACGCGCTCCCAACGTCGAAGGACTTGGTTTAGACAAAGTAGGAGTCAAGGTTGTTGACGATAATTCCCTTGAAGGACCTGGATACAGCATGGCAAGTGCGATCGCTGTCAATGAATACAGTCAAACTTCGCAACCACACATTTTTGCTGTCGGCGATGTCACTGATCGAATTAATCTCACACCTGTAGCTATCGGTGAAGGTCGAGCATTTGCTGATACCGAGTTTGGCAACATTCGTCGGGTGTTCGATCACGAAAATGTACCATCGGCTGTATTTTCAACTCCCGAAGCCGCCACAGTGGGTATGACTGAAGCTGACGCACGGCAGAAATTAGGAGATGAGGAAGTAAAAGTCTATCGCTCTCGCTTCCGCCCGTTGTTCCACAGTTTGACGGGTGCAGACGAAAAAACAATGATGAAGTTAGTAGTAGATGCGAGTACTGAGAAAGTGTTAGGCGCTCACATGGTTGGAGATAACGCAGCTGAGATCATTCAAGGCGTGGCTATTGCAGTTAACATGGGAGCTACCAAGAAAGACTTTGATGCTACTGTCGGCATTCACCCCTCAGCAGCAGAAGAATTTGTGACTATGCGGTAATAGTTAGTTCAACTCAATAAAGTTACCTGACACACTACACTGCACCAAGCGGTAGGCTGAAGCATATAAGCTGTGTCCGACAGATAATCTGCCGCTTTTGAACTTAACCATTAATCTAGATTAAAGAAGTTGCAGTTTATTTATCTTCACGGTTTTGCTTCAAGTCCAGATTCGGCGAAGGCTAAGTATCTACGCGATCGCTTTGCCAGTATCCAAATAGAACTTAAAACCCCTGATTTAAACCAAAATGATTTCTCTCACTTGACGATAACGCGCCAACTGCATCAAGTAGCAGCGCTATTTTCGCTTTCTACGCCTGTAACTTTAATCGGTTCCAGTTTAGGCGGGTTAACTGCTGCATGGTTAGCAGAACGACAGCTACAAGTTGAGCGATTGATCTTGCTAGCGCCAGGGTTCGGATTTTTATCTCATTGGTTGCCCCAGTTAGGAGCCGAAAAGCTACAACAATGGCAAAAAGAGCAGTATCTGATGGTTTACCACTACGGGGAAAAGTCCTCGCTTCCCCTAAGTTATGAGTTTGTCTTAGATGCTGCTCAATACAGAGATGAACAATTATTACGCTCCGTTCCTACTCTAATTTTGCATGGTTACCAAGATGAGGTTATTTCGATCCAGGCGAGTCGTGATTTTGCCCAACGTCCTTGGGTTGAGCTAATTGAACTGAACAGCGATCATTCTTTAGGTGACGTTTTGCCAGAAATCTGGCAAGCAATTCAAATTTTCTGCGAGTTACATTGAGGTTCTAAAATAAAAAGCATTAGAGGATAGTAAAAGTCTCTAGTTCTACCGCCCCTTTTAGCCAATGCTGCCATTCATTCGGTCAGACTTAGCCCAACTTACTGCCTACACACCGCATCCCGGCGGCGATTCTGGGAAGCCAGTCGAGGTATCCATTGATCGGCTAGATACTAATGAAAGCCCCTATGATTTACCCGTTGCGTTAAAAGAAAAGCTGGCTTGGACATATCAACAATTAATTGAGACTAACCGCTATCCAGACGGTGGACACGCAGCTCTAAAAGAGGCGATCGCTCAATACGTTAACGAAGCGCCTAGACTAAATAACGCAATTACAGCCGCTAATATTTCAGTCGGCAACGGTTCAGATGAGCTAATTCGTTCTTTATTAATAGCTACTTGTCTAAGTGGATGCGGATCAATATTAGTCGCTAATCCAACTTTTTCTATGTATGGAATTCTAGCTCAAACGCTAGGTATTCCTGTTGTCAGTGTAGAACGGGGAGCAAATTTTGAAATTGATTTGGCGGCTGCACAATTAGCAATTGCATCAACTCAAAATCCGCCGATTCGAGTTGTTTTCGTCGTTCATCCTAATTCACCTACTGCCAATGCGCTTACGTCCTCTGAATTGGAGTGGCTACGCACTCTGCCAGAACATATTTTGGTAGTAATTGACGAGGCTTATTTTGAATTTAGCCAAACAACAGTTGTCAGTGAATTATCACAAAAACCAAATTGGATCGTATTGCGGACATTTTCTAAAGCTTTTCGATTAGCAGCACATCGAGTTGGCTATGCGATCGCCAATCCTGAGTTAATTGCCGCTCTAGAAAAAATCCGCTTACCCTACAATCTCCCCACCTTTTCTCAAGCCGCCGCTATGCTTGCTTTGCAACAACGGCAATTACTCCTATCATCAATTCCGCAAACGTTAGCTGAAAGAGCAGATTTAATCAACGCTCTCACTCAGCATCCAGAATTACAAGTATACGAAAGCGCCGCCAATTTTATTTACTTGCGGTTACAACTCGACTATCAAAAAAGCGATCGCTTAACTAAGCTTAATCAACAACTACGAGCCAGTGGTACTCTTGTGCGCTTAATTAACGGCGGATTGCGAATTACTGTAGGTAGCAACGCGGAAAATTTACGCACACTTAACCGATTGCAAGCTGCTTTAGCTCAAGAAAACGACAAATAGTTATAAGTATTTAAAATTTAAGTTAAAAATTGATTACTGTTAATTTCTTGACCAATCAGTTATCAATTTCAAGGGTTGTTCATTGATTCTGACTCTTTAAGTCAAGGCAGTGCAGCAGCCCCGCGTACCATTCTAACTGTTTGTGGTAGAACACCTACTAAACCAGCAAACGCTTCGTCTGGGAGTTGAGCTACCGTTTGAGATTCAAAATACTGTTCAAATTGCTCAAGAACTTTCTGAACTCGCTGCCCAGCCACTGGTTTTTCAGTAATTTGTTTCATTAAACGAATCCACTGTCGCCGAATTAAGTAAGCCTTTTGACGCTCTTCATGAGATTCAGGAGACAATAAAGAAAGATTCCCCACAGGTACTGCCCACTCACAATCTCTGTCATAAAAGCTGCCTACTGCTGCCCCTGGCCCGGCAAATTCAGCATGATAACGTTTGTAAAGGATCAAGCCATTCCGACGACGACTATTCACCATGAGCATTTGACCACTATGCAGGAGTTTGAGAAGTTCTGAGCAATTCTCGTTATTACTGCGTTTCATGTCACCAGAACCATAGGAACTGTTAACACACATACCGCTAAAAGGGAAATCAATCACTGCTGTAGCAATCTGGTAGCGCTGCTGGTTTTCGCTATCCATCGGGTTTCCTACTCCATATAGGTTCCTATTAGCTTTTACACAAATATTCTACAAGGGAATTAAAAAGCTTCACCTTTCCTTATTTTAGTGTTATCTCTACTGAGTTAACCAAAATAGGATAGATGATTGCTCCTCCTTATTTTATGATATTAAATCAAAGCTTATCCGCTCAAATAATGGCGAAGTTTGAAGTATTAATGAAGTTTAATGGGTGATTGTGAATTTTCTGTAAAGAAGCTGTTTAAAAGAGCAAAATGTGATTGCTTTAAATTTGGCTACTGAGGAAGTTGTGTTAATAGTTGCTATAACAGTTTAAGATTAATTAATGGGTTTATAGTTACTTATATGTTGTAAATTAATAATATTATTGAACAATCTAAATACTGTCAAGAAAAGCTTATTGAAATTGTAATAACGTATCTGTAATTACGCTTTGGTTTGGTACTAAGGCTGTTTAGTAATTAAACTTATTTAACTAAACTTAGTTTTAGCAGCAAGATAGCTAAAGACTATGAGTTGAAGAAGTGTGTAAGTGTTTGTGTAAAAATAGCTGCCGAGGTTTTCCGAGCAACCAATTATCCCAGTTAGAATCGACTTTGTGCAACTGATATCCCAAATTAAAATAAAGTTGCCGTGCATGGTGATTATTTTCCAGCACATGGAGGTAGAGGTCTTGAAATCGCCATTCCAAGGCAACTCTCTCACACTTTTGAAGTAATTGTTTAGCAACTCCTCGGCGGCGATCGCTGCGACGTACTGCTAAATTTGACAAATAAGGAGACCGAGAGCGAGCTCTTGCAAAAGGGTCTGTTGAACGCAATGCCATTTCTACAGTTCCAACTATATCACCAGCCCTTATCCCAGCAAGATCTAGAGCAACTAGACAAATGCGATCAGGCGAATTTGAACACAGCCGAGTACGTAAATCTTCATAAATTCCTAGCCGCAACAACGGATAAGCCCAGCCAAAAATGCCCTGCTGTACGTGAAAGCTATCAGCAAGAATTTCAGCGAGAGTACTTAAATCTTCTAATTGGGCAGCACGAATTTTGAAATTGGAGTAACGCTCAGATTGACTAGGTATTAGTGGCTGACTGTCGGTTGAAGAAGAAAACAAGGGTGTCAAAGAATTTAGAATAGTCACCGTATATCATCCTAAACGATTGATCGGGCTATCGTCAGGACTTAGACCAGAGCAATTAGGCTTCATCAACGACTACGGCTGATCAATATAAGTAGCATCTATCTAGCATTGAGAGAAAAATAGAAATGTCTAGAGTGTAGCGAATACTTGTTTAATGGAGAATAACTGCAAATAATATTTTAATACAACGAGAAAATAAAGTAGTGAATGGCTAAGATATTTGGATCGTTTGAATTCTAGGCTAAAAAAGCAGAAACTGATTACCAGATAATATCGTTTTTAATTAAAGACTGATCATTATGACAGCAGAGGAGCAAAAAAGCAGAGGAGCAAAGAAGGGATCTGCGTTGAACCTACCCTTGTTAGCAGCTAGTGGGCTTACTAAAAGTTTTGGTGGGATTAAGGCAGTAGATAATGCTCAAATTGAAGTAGCGAAAGGTAGTATTACAGGATTAATTGGGCCGAATGGTGCGGGGAAAACCACGCTATTTAACTTACTTTCTAATTTTAGTCGCCCAGATCGAGGGCGGGTAATTTTTGATGGTGAACCAATCCAACAGTTGCAGCCATACCAAATTGCCCAACAGGGAATGGTGCGCACGTTTCAGGTAGCGCGGACTCTCTCGCGCTTGTCCGTAGTTGAAAATATGCTACTAGCAGCACAAAAACAAACTGGTGAAAATTTTTGGCAGGTTTGGTTTCAAGCGCAGCAAGTGAAAAAAGAAGAAAGGCAACTGCGGCTGGAAGCGATCGCACTTTTAGAATCAGTAGGATTAGCACACATGGCGAACGAGTATGCTGGGGCGCTGTCTGGAGGGCAACGCAAGCTGCTAGAAATGGCACGGGCGCTAATGACGCAGCCGAAGTTAATTTTATTAGATGAACCTGCGGCTGGGGTAAATCCAACGCTGATTAATCAGATATGCGATCGCATTTTGGCATGGAACCGTGAAGGAATGACGTTTCTAATTATTGAACACAATATGGATGTGATTATGTCGCTGTGCGATCGCGTTTGGGTATTAGCCGAAGGTAGCAATCTCGCCGTTGGTACTCCAGCTGAAATTCAACGTAACACCCAAGTTTTAGAAGCATATCTAGGGCAATAATGCAATCAGCAGCTTACTTCAGTTAAACGCCAGTAAACTCCATTTTCTCGCTGCATTAGCTGAGAACCAACCAACTCCCGCCGCAGCGTAGCGCAGTCAGGATGGTAACGTTTGAGAATTTCATTTACCATGCGTTCCGGGTAGCTAACTCCTACTTCAAATTGCGTGGCTAACCACTTGAGAATGACTAACCGCTTTTTGCGACTAGCAGGAATTTCTTTGAGAACTTCTCCTTCGAGAAAGTTTTTCAGGACTTTACTTTCCCACACTTGGGTGTCTACTTCAACCAAAGACACCATATTTTCAGGAGTGAAAATTTCCTTGCTAATACTTTGTAAAGCTGCGCTATCAAGCTTGTATAGGTGGGTATTACCGTCAGGACGCATCTGAACCAAATTTAGTTCTTTCAGTTTAGCGAGATGATGGGATACGGTGGGGTCTTTTAATTGGAGTAGTGCCGCCAATTCTTCTACACTGCACTCTTGATTCGCCAAAATACCCAAAATCTTTAATCGGTTCTCGTCTGCTAAAGCTTTGAAGAAGCGCAACAGGGTATAAAATTTTTCTTCCATAAGTCCCTTCTAATTAGACATAGATCTAATTAGAAGTATATCAAATTTGTTTTGCTGAGTGTTTTTAGGGGATAGGCGATCGCAGGTGCTACTGTTTTAGCTTGAAAGATACTATCTAGCCTCTGTTAAAGAGTTTAGGTGTTTGAGTTCTTGCTTAGACAGCTGATATTTAACAGCCTTGAACTTAAGTTCAAGGCTAATAACTCCAGTCCGTTAAAACGGACTTGACAACACACTTTTTTAGCTAGTCGAGTTGATTGTACTTTAGCTAAAAGCTGTGGGAATTTATTTTTTGGCGGACGTGGTGCAAGCTGTGAGTTAATTAATGCTCGTCAGCTAGAATACCGTTTTCCAGGCGGAGACAAGTTAAGAGTTTATCTAACAGCCGCCTCAACTGATCCGTCATACTTAACTGATACAGTTAGCCCCTTTGTTGATACCGCTACTGGTTCTTTATCTAACTTTGGTCAAGTCAATCCCGTGTATTTCCCGATAGGAAATCAAGCTGGTATTGCTACTAATTACCTAATTACTCCAGCACTAAGCCTAGATTTGGGTTACTTAGGTGAAATAGACGATGCTAATAATCCTGGTAGGGATACAGGTATATTTAATGGTGGTCATAGTGCCTTTGCTCAGTTGGTCTACAGTGGCGCTCGCCTGAAGCTTGGCTTACTCTACATCAATTCTTACTCTAACAGTTTTGGCGTAGATACCCTCGCAGGTAGCAATCCAGCTAAGGTAATTGTCGTGAATGATGTTGATAATCCAGACAATAACTTTAGTAATCCAGTCTTGGGTAACGGTTATGGTGTGCAAGCTAATTACCGCTTTAGTCCCGGCTTTGAATTAGGTGGCTGGGTAGGTTATACAGCTGTACGTGCTGTTGGTGAGATTAAAGGAGATGCAGACATCTGGAACTATGCTGTAACACTAAGCTTACCTGACTTATTTAAAAAAGGAAACGCAGGCGGTGTCGTAGTTGGAATGCAGCCTCGCTTAACTGGTACTAAGCAATAATATTTTGGCACAAGCAATAGGTTTACCTGGTGGACAGAGGAAAGACCGCGATATCGGACTACACATCGAAGCTTTCTATAGATATCAGTTGAACGATAATATCTCAATTACTCCAGGCTTCTTTTGGCTAATAGCACCGAACCATGATAGCCGCAATCCTGATGTTGATAAGTAGATGTGCAGAATAAATTACTCACTTAAGAGTTAAAATTTGTCAAAATAGAATTGTAGCGATTATGTACCTATAACCATGCAGTTCATGCGGGAGTTGAATCCTGAAACGCTGCGAT
>JAHHHE010000110.1 GCA_019359535.1 Gloeocapsa sp. UFS-A4-WI-NPMV-4B04 | reverse complement strand
ATTTAGCATCATCAATCAGGTGAGTTAAGTTGAGGTTGAGCATAGTGGCAGGCGGTCGGTTTCCCTATTAGTATTCTACCAACCTGTTCCTTCTCGCTTTACCTCCCCGAAACACCTATTGAGCCTATTTTGATTTCAGCGATCGCTCTTAGCTTTCCAATTATATTTTTAAGCAAGTTTTTCAACTATTTTTCAGTTTTAGCCGTACTTAAGGATTTTGGCGCTCTGAAATAATAGTGGCAGTTCTAATCGTTACTTAAACTACTAGATTATTTTCCTATTTTCTCGCTCTACAGCCTCTGATATCACTTGTCGCAGCCATTCGGTGCGGTTGGGGAGCGATCGCACATAGTTTGCTACATCCACGCTTACTCTTACTGAAAGCGGAATTTCTGCCATCGTCTGCTCATACACTCGTGGTTTTAATTTTTGTTTCGGATTTAGATTGCCGCCCATAATATTCTATGTTTACAAACAATTGTTTGATTTAATTAATAGTTAATAGCCAGAGGAATTAAGTTAACGGCTCAGCCTCTGGCAGAACTACAAACAGGTCTATATGAATTTTACCAAATCAAGCGAAACTGGGCTTGTTCAATCTCAATTAACCGCACATCTAAACACTCAATTTAAAGTGTTTGCGGCTGAAATATCTCCATTAGTCTAAGCCTCAATTAAGTTTGAACGCATTGGCTTTACCAGAAACGCCTCAAACACGCCCTACATAGTCTATCAAGTGAGTCATACTAGCAAAGATAATTGCACCGTTGAATTGCGTCGCTTTGGGGTCGCCCCTTTAACTACAAGATGAAGACTTAGTGCAGGCTTGGTAGTAGCGATCGCCCTTATCGCTGTTTTTCCAATAATCAAATGTACTTTGTTCCTGCTGCGGATATTCGTATTTTTTCCTCCATATCATGCAAAATAATTACTGCAATCCTGTTAAGGATACGTAAGTTCTAAAAACTTTTAATTTTTAGGCTAAAGTTTTGTTGACTATGGAGATAGAGAATTTTGCTAAAAGATATTAGGGATCGTTTTAACTATTTCAAAAAAAGAAAAGTTACTCCGCAAGATATCCAAGATATGCAAGTGGGGCTAGTAGAAGAATCAACTCTAGATATTAACTACATTGTGTTAATTTTAGGCTCTTGTGCGATCGCTACCTTGGGACTGCTTTCTAATAGCGCTGCTGTAATCATCGGGGCAATGATCATTGCTCCTTTGATGTTACCAATTCGAGGGTTAGCTTTTGGAGCTTTAGAAGGCGATGTTATTCTTGTTCGCAAAAGTTTAATTGCAATAGTAGTCGGAACACTGCTAGCAATTGTTTTAGCCCTAATTTTAGGTTCTTTAGTAAGCCTGCCAGAATTTGGTAGCGAAGTTATTGCCCGCTCCCAACCAACTTTACTAGATTTAGGAATTGCGGTCACTGCTGGGGGAATCAGTGGCTTTGCCAAAGTGCAACCTAAAATTTCTGGTACTCTAGCTGGAACAGCGATCGCTGTTGCTTTGATGCCGCCAGTATGTGTTATTGGCTTAGGTTTATCTGAAGCAGATTGGTCACTCAGTACAGGCGCAACCCTCCTTTACCTAACCAATTTGCTTGGAATTACCCTCTCGTGTATGCTGATATTTTTAATCGCAGGCTACACACCGCTAGCTCGTGCCACTAAAGCTCTTGGTTGGACACTGGCGTTTACAGCAATACTGATTGTTCCTCTGAGTGTGAGTTTTGTAGATTTAATCAAGCACGCCCGACTCGAAGCCAGTCTTAAACAAGCATTGTTGAACCGAACTAATACTTTTCAACGGATGGAATTGATTTCAACTAAGGCTAATTGGTTAAGCGATCCGCCGCAAGTTCGTTTAAGTGTTCGCACTAGAGAAGTTTTGACTCCGAAACAAGTAAGACTTTTAGAAAAATTCGTAGAAAAAGAAATGGGACAAGATTTTCAACTAATTTTTCAAGTTAGCCAATATGAAGAAGTCAAGGGAGACACCTCCGCTTCTAAATCAAAACCTTAATTATTTTAATCGTAATTCATGACAACAGAAACTCTACTTGGCGAAGCCGCTATAGAAGAAAATTTGAAGCAATTTCTTCTGGTACTATCAGTTTCATTAAGTGTAGCGACGCTTCCCCAAATCTTTAGTTGGTTTCGCCTAATTCCATACACCCTGCTTTTAGTAATTGTGGGTTTGGGTTTGGCTTTTTTAGATGTCCGTTTGGTTAATTTATCACCGCAATTAATTTTAACGATCTTTTTACCCCCGCTTTTATTTGAAGCAGCTTGGAATCTAGAATGGTCTAAACTGAAGCGAGATTTAGTACCGATTAGTATTTACGCTGTTTTGGGCGTAGTTATTTCTGTTACTGGCGTAGCTTTTGCGATCGCTCAATTAGTTGGAGGTTCCTTAGCAACAGCACTGTTGGTAGGCGCGTGTTTATCTGCAACAGATCCGGTTTCTGTAGTTGCGCTGTTTCGAGAACTGGGTGTTGAAAAACGCCTAGCTGTTTTGATGGAGGGGGAGAGTTTATTTAATGATGGTATTGCTGTTGTCGCTTTTAGCTTTTTGGTAGGACTTTCGCTAGGAACGGCTGAATTTGAAATTCAAACTCTGATAGCTCGTTTCTTGGCTGTAGTTGGTATTGGAATTGGAGTTGGTAGCTTAATTGGTTTTGGTATTTCTTATCTCACCCAACGCTTTAATTTACCTTTGGTAGAGCAATCTTTAACCTTAGTTTCCGCTTACGGCACTTATATAATTACCGAAGATTTAGGCGGATCTGGTGTAATTGGAGTTGTGACAACTGGCTTGATATTGGGAAACTTTGGCTCTCTTATCGGTATGCAGCCAAGTACGCGGCTAGCTGTAACTCAATTTTGGGATTTTTTGGCATTTTTTGTAAATTCGATTGTTTTTCTGTTGATTGGCGATCAGATCAGATTTGCTGATTTGGAAGCAAATTTAGGGCTAATTGTTGTAACGATTGGAGCAATACTTTTAACACGGGCGATCGCAATTTATGGCTTAGGAGCATTAAGCAATTTATTAGCTAAATCAGAAATTTCCTTACCAGATCAAACTGTACTTTGGTGGGGAGGATTGCGAGGTTCTGTATCAATTGCGTTGGCTTTAAGTGTGCCAGTTATTCTGCAAGAGCGAACAGAAATAATTGCCACTGTATTTGGCGTAGTTCTATTTACGCTTTTAGTACAAGGATTAACAACCAAATCTTTATTGGAGAAACTAGGACTTTTAGATGCTCAATCTGCGATTCAGGAATATAATGATGCGATCGCTCGTTGGGTAGCGCTTAATCGAGTTCAAAAATATCTCAATCAAGCAGATACTCGTCCAGAAATTGACCCGGAGTTTTATCGTTATCAGGAAGCCTTAGTTAAAGGACAAATTGATTCTCTCCAAGAAAATATTAACAAGCTACGAAATGAATATCCACAGCTACGTGAATTAGGAGTTGAACAACTCAAAGAGGAACTATTAGCTATTGAAGCTGATACCTATGCTGAATTTATGCGCTCTGGTCAATTGAGCAGTAAACTTTCACCCGTGTTACAGGAAGTTTTTAAAACTATGGAGGAAAACACTGTTTAAAGCAGGCTTCTAGCTGTTTTAATAGTTGGTGGTCTTACGATGAGAATAATGAAGCGCTTAAAGGTTGACAATTTACAATTTAAATTGAAACAATAGCTTCAAAAAACTCACAGCTTCCAGTAGAATAAATTTCTTAATGATTACTCTATAATTGTATTTTCATCGCTTTTTGAGCAGAGAGAAACAACACAGCTAAAAGTAAATTGCTGATTTTATTGTTCCTAGTTGTTGATTTAAAATTAAACGTAGAAGATTAAATAGAGCAGTGAGCCACAGAGCATGAATTATATAATTAATGCTAAAATATGTATGCATTATTGCTACTGTTATTATATTTTTTTTTCTTCAATTTCATCAATAAAATTAAATACAATACTTGTAAATTTATCTACGAAAAAAATGCTCCATTCGTGGTAAACTCCCTCAACAACTACCAGTTTGGCATTTTTAATAAGTCGCAAAAAATCTTGAGCAGTGCTTAAAGGAGTCGTAAGATCATTTGCTCCCCATATAAGTAGACAATGAGATTCAATTTTTGGCAAAAGCGGTTTTAAGTCTTTTTTTAATGATAGTAGTAATAATTGAATAGTATTTTGAGTTTGTAAAACAAAATTGTAAGTAAATGCTGTAAAAATCTGAATAATTTGAGGGAATTTGAGTTGGGGAGTTTGTGCAGTCATTTCTATTGCCCTTTGAAACAAAATTTTTGCCAAAGGCTCTACGGGAATACCTGTACTATCTACTAATATGATGCTCTCTACAAAAGTTGGCATTGAGGCGGCTATTGTAGCAGCAATTCCTCCGCCTAACGAATGTCCAATTATATGAACTTTTTTAATGTTTAGTATATTTAAAAAAGCAATTAAAAATCTAGCATGGTCGTTATAATCCCAGTTTAAATTCGAGTGGCTAGTCTTGCCAAAACCTGGTAATTCAGGAGCTATTACTTGATAACGTTGGCATAAAATATTTAATATTTCTTGATAAGGCTCAATACCTACTCCCCATCCATGTAAAAATAGGATCGGCTCACAATCTGATACTATTCCTCCTTCTAAATAGCGGATACTGTGTTCATTTACAGATAGGTGTTTTTCGATAAGTTGATTAATCACTTAATTAGTTTTTTTGAAATGTTAATAACTACAATTTAATACGTTTGTTACCACTCTATGGTAATAGCAGGCTTGCTATTGTTGTAAAAACGTAGGATATTCAACTGATTAGCGAATTAGTTAAGCAGTTACTTAGGGTGACATTGGCGATCGCCGTCGATATACTTTGCCATAATCAAGGGAACGCGATCGCGTCTTGCTAATTGTCCTTGCTGTCGTAGCCTACAAGGGGTTGGCAAAAGTTGTCAGCCGTTGTCGCCTTTGACTAATGCAGGCGCTGCAATCTCAACTTTTAGGCAAGATATAGGCAACTACTACAGGTGGCGGCGCTAACTGACTTTGGGGAGCAGGTAGCATTTCTCCTCGAAAGTCGAGTAGCTGGACAATAAATAGATAAGCGATCGCCAAAATTATGGAAATCGCACCAGTAATAACAGCAACAAGTTTTGAGCGGTTCATGGATTGGCGAAATAATGCTTTTATAGTATTCCTATCTTCTATCTTGCACCTTTTAGCCAGCGATTGAAGTCATTGTCATCTGTAGGCATAACAAAAGCTAAAAAGCCTACTGGGTAATCCAAGTTGGAGCGGTGATAACACTTAATATTGATATTTAGGATAATTCAGATGGCATTTTTGGGTTGCAAGGGCGTAATTAAATCAAGATGAAGTCTGTTATAGATTCACCAAATGAACCTAATACGCTCGTTCGCGCACCAGTGATACAGACGAATGTATTGCGGAAAGTCTACCGTACCGGGTTTTGGCTTAATCAAAAAATCGTATCCCTGAAAAGTTGTTCGCTAAGTGTTTACCAAGGAGAAACTTTTGGGCTTTTGGGGCCGAATGGAGCCGGAAAAACTACGCTATTGAAGCTGCTTCTCGGAATTATACGTCCTTCGGCTGGGCGAGGGCTGTTGTTGGGGCAACCTTTAGGCGATCGCGCCGTCAAACAACGCATCGGTTATCTGCCAGAAAACGCCTATTTCTATGACTACTTAACTGGTTGGGAATTTTTGCAGATGACGGCTGGACTATTCCAAATTCCAGCTACAGTGCAGCGCCAGCGCATTCCTCAATTACTTCAATTAGTCGGACTATCTCAGTTAGCAGCCCGTAAAAAGCAACTACGCCAGTATTCTAAGGGAATGCTTCAGCGTGTAGGTCTAGCCCAAGCATTGATTAATGATCCAGAATTAGTGTTTTTAGATGAGCCGATGTCTGGACTTGATCCGCTAGGCCGTTATCAAATGCGGAATATTATCCTCTCGCTTAAAGACCAAGGTAAGACAATTTTCTTTAATAGTCACATTCTCTCAGAAGTAGAACAGATTTGCGATCGCATTGCTATTCTTTCTGAAGGCGATTTGATTTGTAGTGGCTCCCTAAATGAATTGTTAGGCACAGACAACACATATCAGATCAAAGGCCGGGGTGGTGACAATGAACTCCATCAATGGATATCCAATCTAAAGTTTGAGCAAGATAACTCTTGGCATGGTCAATTACAAGGTGATCCTGATGATTTTCTCGCCCGCCTACGCCAGATGAATGTCCAAATTATTGCACTGAATTTGTCCCGCCCTTCCCTAGAAGAGTTTTTTCTTCAGCAACTTTTTGCTACAAAAATAGCTAATAAATAGAGGCAGATAAATTGCACGCTAATAAAGTGGACGCAGTGTTACGGGACGTGGTGTTACGGGACGCGGTGTTACGGGACGCGGTGTTACGGGAAGAATCAATCTCCCCGTAAACCGCTCAAGAATCAATCTCCCCGTAAACCCTTCCAAATACTCTGACCGCTTTTTGCGTCATCTACTACTAACTCGTGCAAAACTCACACCGTAATCTTATTGGTGTTTAGCTTTACTACTGTAAAATTTGTAGCTCCTAAAGTCCTAGTATTCTAAAAATACTAAAAACTCCAGTTACAGGCGCTAATGCAGTTCCTAGTGTGTCGCCTACCCGGGCTATGCCATTTCGGTTAACTACAATGATGTCGTTATCGCGGAGTGTAGGATTATTTTGCTCACTGATACCTTGAGCCAAATTAATTGGAACGTCACGTTTTGTAACAGTGCCATCAGGATTGAGGCGAACTAGCTCAACGGATTTTCTCCTAGCTCGACTATTGTTGAATCCTCCAGCACTGAGCAGCGCTTGATTCAACGGAGTATTAGGTGGAATATTTACTATTCCAGGGTTTCTTACTTCTCCTACGACACTAACTTGAATCGTAGCAGGAGAAAAGTTAGCATTAGCTACTTGAGTTGCTTCTGCTGGGTTTAAATCTGTTGCAGTAGGAATAAAAATAGTATCTCCGTCTTGCACGAGCGTATCTTGATTGGTATCACCATTCCGTATTAGTTGTGCAAGATTCACATTAATACCTTGCTCTGCACCTGCTTTTGTAAGTCGGCGTACCTGGATGGTACTAATATCAGCTAGTGATGTTATTCCGCCAGCTAGTTGAATTGCCCGTGTCACTGTTGGCAATCCACCACCATTACCGCCACCACCATTACCGCCACCACCTTCGTTATTCTCTTGTGTTGTAGAAGAGCCTCCAACTACAACATATGATCCAGGACGGTTAACTTCGCCTACTACTGTAACAGTGCGAGGTCTAGTTGGAGAGGCAGCAAAGCTAGCTGTTGCGAGTTGGCGTACTTCTGCCAAATTGATATTAGTTGTTGTGGGAACAAAAATTGTATCTCCATCCCGCAAGGTAATATCTTGAGGTAAAGTACCTGTTTGGATTAATTGCGTTAAGTCTAAATTGGTAATTTGCTGTGGTCCCACTCCTTGGCTGCGGCGTAATTGAACATTACGAATATCTGCCGCCAGCGTCACTCCCTCAGCTAGAGTAAGCGCCCCTAACACAGTTGGGTATTGCACCCCAGGATTGTCACCTCCTCCTGCTACTAAGCCTGCTGAGTATGAGCCAGGGCGATTTACCTCTCCTGAAACCACAACATTAACAGGACGAGGCGAGATTAGACTGACTGTGACTATAGGGCGTTTTAGGTAACGAGAATATTTAGCTGTAATTGTTTCAGCTGCTTGTTCTTGGGTTAGTCCCCGAACAGATACACCACCAATTAATGGCAGGTATAGCGCTCCTCCGGGTGGAATTTGGTATTCACCAGTGTATTCAGGTATTTCAAACACAGTGATGCGGATGCGATCGCCTCCTCCTAATATGTAATCTACCTCTGGTTGTGCAAGCGGCGCGGCTGTAGTTTGTGCTTGAGCAAGTCGCATCGCATTTGAGCGTTGAGCAAGGCTTGGAGATGGGCAAGCAACGGCTATTAAAGCCAAAAGCGTCAAACCTGCAACTGGCTTTAATGATTTAGATACTGTAGAAACCATTTTTGAGTTCATGTAGTTAGTTCTTATAATATTTAAGTCTTCACTATTTTATGTTTTGTTTCCGACAAATGGCAGTTTTAGCATAAAATGTAAAATTTATTACCAGTATTAGTGCTGACACAATACTTTTATTCACTAGAGCAAGAAGTTATTGTCAAGAAATCTACTGCTGCTGTTGCAAAAAATACTGCTGTGCAATTTTTAAACCCCGTCTTGGGCAACACTGCGCCCAAACTGATAGCTTTGACGCGCACTAGAAATAATTCATAGCGATCGCTATTAAGAGCCAAGTAACGTTCCCCTTTTGAACTATCCATAATCACCTACCCAGTTGAAGCACATTAGAATCAGGTTGAGTAGACAATCTCTAGCTTCACCTATAGTCATAGTGATATTTAATATGAATTTTAAGCTCGGTAGGTATCATTTCCAAGTCGGCACTAAAAATACAAGGTTTTCTCCTGTCTCGCGGCTTCCCCTGCTTCCTCTACTCTCTTCATTAACTGTCGCTTTAGGCTGGGGAGCAGCAATACCAGCGACTGTAGCGGCGGAACGAGTGACGTTACGCTTGGGACCATTTGAGCAAGCGATCGCGATTTCGGATTTAGAGCGCTTTGCCAAAACTGGTAACCTGCCTAATGAGTTGAAACTTTACGCTCCTGTTTTAACGCCGCAAGTACGGGAAGTATTGAATCGTAGGCTCCAAATAGGTCCTAATGTTGCAGATAAACTAATTGAGGAAACATTGCGTACTCCGAGAGGAAGACAGATAATTCAATCGCTAGGAGTGGCAATTCCCGACAGTAGTGTCGATCAGATCCAAGCAGCAGTATCACTAGCAGCGCGACAAGCTAATGGATTAAGTTTAGTTGGTTTTTTGCGGGCTTACCCAGAAGAGAATATTACCCTAGATGCGAGTAGTGCGATCGCTCTGGCACTTCAGTTTAACCCTAGTTACTTGCAAACTCAGGCGCTTGGCCCGTTGCTAGAGAGTGATTTAGCCGTTAATAGTGATACGCCTTTCAAACCCAGCTTTGATCCATCTCTTCTCGGCTCTCAAATCGTACAGCAGCAAACACTATTTCTTCAGGATCGGCAACGAAACCGGACAATTCCCGTAGATATTTATCTTCCGAGACAAGAGCAGAGAACTCGTGTTTCATCTTTGATTTCTCGCCTCTCACCAGCCTCTCGCCAGCCTCTAGTCGTTATTTCGCATGGCTTTGGATCAGATCGCAAGTTTTTTGCTTATTTAGCGCGACATCTCGCTTCTCACGGTCTTACTGTTGTGGCTTTAGAACATCCTAGTAGTAATATTAAGCAGATGAGCGTGTCAGCTGTAAATAACCCGGCTCAACTGTTACCAGCTACAGAATTTATTGATCGACCTAAAGATATTAGCTTTGTGCTGGATGAACTGGCGAAACGCAATCGACAACTAGGATTACTTCAAGGGAAACTAAATACTGAGAAAGTGAGTGCGATCGGACACTCCTTAGGGGGTTATACTGTTTTGGCATTAGCTGGAGCGGAGTTAAATTTGGAGGAGTTACGGCAATTCTGTAAAGGCTCTAGTGCTATTGGACAAGCTCCCGGCGATTGGTTACAGTGTGCAGCAGCAGAGCTACCAGAACGCACGCTAAAGTTGCGAGATCAACGGATTAAAAGTGTGATCGCCTTCAATCCCCTTGTTGGACAATTATTTGGCAAAACTGGTATCGCTCAAGTTGCAACCCCTGTTTTGATGCTAGCTGGAACTGAAGACACTATTACTCCAGCGCTTAATAATCAGTTGCAACCTTTTAATCAGCTACGTGGTTCAAAATATCTTCTAACTGCGATTGGCGGTACTCATTTAAGTATTGGCGATCCTGGAAATTTAGGTATTACGCCAAATCAAAGCAGCGTCAAAGAACGCCGAGGCGAAGAAACTAAACCACTGCGTCAGTTAGTTCAAGGTGTCAGTCTTGCTTTTATAGAACAATTGACATCTGAAGCTAAAACTTATCAACCTTTTCTTACTCCTGCTTACGCTCAATCTTTTTCTAAGTCAGAATTGCCGTTACGTCTGAATACTGCTCTCCCTGCAAGTATCACTTCTTTAGTTGAAGTGGGAAAGCGTTAGTAAGTGGAAAGCGATCGCTCTCTAAAGTGAGATCGCCCAATAGCGTAAAGTTTGGGGACGCTCAGGATATTACTAGATAATTCTCTAAGTCTATGCTAATTGAAACGATTGCCCTAGAGTTTTAGCCTTTGGTAGAGGTTCGCCGTTTTCCAAGGATGACTGAATCAAAAGTTCTAAAACTTCCTGAGCGTTTTTAAGAGCCTCTTCATAGGTATCTCCGTGAGTTACTGGTTGCATTACATCAGTGAACTCTGGCAGAAGCACAACAAAGCATTGATCTTCGTCTGACCACTGAATAACAATTGTATATTTCATTATTCTGTATCCTCTTCTATTTCCTTTAATTTTTCAAGTGCGTCGTTAACTTGCTTTTCTAGATAACGTTTGGCATCGTCACCATCTTTACCAGCGATGATGATAGCTTTAGGGGATTTCGGATGAGTCCATTTACTATGGCTACCTTTTGCAGGTTGATAAATAAATCCTGCTTTTAGTAACAAGCTTTTCAGTTCTCTAATTTTCTTGGGCATAAGTTAACGCCTCTCCACTCCCCAATCCCTCAACTTCTCCCTAGCAAACTTTCGCACCTTCTCATCTGGGTCATTATCAGCGCGATCGCTCACCAGTGGTAGAGTTTGGGGATGGTCAGGATAATACTCAATGATTGCCTCAAGTGCTATTTGCCGAGGGTTGTCTTTCGGCAATTCTTGCTCATGCTCAAAGGGGTCATTGACAGCGCGATCGCACAAATATTCAAACATACCAGGCTTATGTATCCACCCTCTAACTAACTCTTGCATCACTGCTGTTCGTACCTTCCCATTTGCATCAAACTCTGCAAGAAGTATGAGAATAGATAAAGTATCAGGGTTATCTTGCCAACTCCTAGCAAGTGCTCGCAGCGCTGATATTCGTACTATCATATCATCAGACAAAGCGCGTGTTTTGAGCCAGGGTAAGGTATCTGGATTATCTTTCCAACCCTTGCTAACCTCCTGCACTGCTGCATATCGCAACATTGAGTTATTAGACTCAGCACGGTTTTTGAGAAAGTTTAAAGTTTCGGGATCATTTTTCCAAATTGCTGCAATTAATGAAATTGCTTGGGTACGACTTGTAAAAAGTATTTTAACTTCTCCTTCCGTGAATGTTCCTTGATCATCTGGCTCCTCAACTAAACTTTTTAGCTTGTTCAATAGTTTATTAGCAGTTGGTGCGATTGCAGCTTTATTCCTTACCTCTGAAAGACAATCAGCTGCAAACAATACGTTATTAAAATATTCAATTTCACTATCTAATTCATCCTCGTTAAGAAGATAATTAATTATTTCACCTGCAAACCTTTCATTAATCATTCCTACAATTAAACGTAGAACCTCGTGCCAAGATTGATCTACATCCTGCCAGTGCTTACCAAAAACTTCAGTTTTGAGTTCTTCTATTGAAAGCGTTTGTTTTTCTTTAAACTGCCAGACGAACTCCCAAGCGCAGAAGTATTCTAAAAAAGTACGATGCACAAAGGCGTAGGAATCTGCACCCATGAAACACAAAATAAAGTTACGAGTCCGCAGTTGATTAATCATCAACCTTGCAACCGCTCTAGCGTCGGTAACTTCTATGGTTTTGAGATAGCTAGTCAAAATTCTTTCTAAATCATCGCCACTAATCAAATTGCCAGCTAACCCTTTCTCATTGGATTGCATATAGTAAGCAACTTGACGCAGCATTGCCTGTTTATCTTTGTAGTCAATAGTTTTAGGATCTAGCCTAGTATCTTCTACCAAAGCCCGCTCTACATCCCATTGATGCAGGAGTACCCGTGATGCTTGATTATAGAGTTCTGGGCGATCGCGTGGTAATTCTTGATTGCGGTTGAGAATCGCCATCATAGTCAGCAGCAGAGGATTTCCAGCCAATTCCCGAATTGATGATGAATTATCAATTGCTGTTTGCAGTCGCTCGCGTTTTCTAACTTTGTCAGCCTCATCTTTGAAAGTTAAATTATGCCAACGGTTGATAAAGTCCTTAATTTGTTCTGACTCTAAATCTTGCAGCATGAAGTGACGAAAATCGGCATCTCGTAGCGCTTGAAACTTGTAGCCAATCACGCGAGAAGTCACGATTACTCGCACTTTAGGGTAGTCATTAGTGAAGCGAATGATATCTTTAATTACATCTTCTCGTTTCCCTGAATCGAACACCTCATCTAAACCATCAAACATGACAATGGCATTACCAGCTTTTAACCGTTCATGCAGTTGATGTTGATTGAGGTGACAAACGATGCCACTGCCTATACTTTCCAAATTTTGTGAATCAAGAATAGCTCGTAAATCTTCTGATTCCCAGAGAATTTCTTGAACTGTTCTGAGATACTGATCCGTAATGGCTTGCCAATTAAACTTAGGCGGCAGAGGTGGTAACTGAAGACTATTCCATGTGCCTTCTAAAGTTGTAGCATCTAGAGACTCACAATCAGAATCAAAAGCCTTACCAAGTATTTCCTTGACAGACTTATTATCAATAAATTGCTTGAGTGCTTTGGTGTATTGCTTAATTTCAGCTTCAGGTAGTTTACGAAATTTCAACTCCTGCTGTACCAGTTGCAAAAATTCTTTGATAGCTTTACCACTAGCAACCGTTCGAGGATCTTTTTCGCGTAGTAGAACGTGCTTAAGCGAATCTTTGAAGAAATTTTTGGTGTAATCTTTTGCTGCGTCTTTTGTCAGTTCTTCCAGAATGGGTTTAAAAACAATTCCAACGGCGTTAGCAACTCCCCAGACAGCTAACCAATCCACCATAATACCCGCATCTGCCTAATTCTGTTTACTAGCAATATAACAAGACTAAGCAATAAGGATTGGGAATAAGCCACTCTTAAGGCTATCTAAATATTGCATCAGCAACTAAGCAAACATCTCTCATTTCCTTCACATCATGGACTCGCAGAATATTTGCACCAGATGCGATCGCAGCACAACAAGCCGCCGCCGTTCCCCAAACTCGCGCTTTCGGGTCTGGTTGATTTAAGATCCGACCAATAAAACTTTTGTGGGATACTCCGATTAAAATTGGACAATTAAGAGGAGAAAATACAGACAAACGACGTAAAATTTCTAAGTTTTGCTCGTGGTTTTTAGCAAACCCAATTCCAGGATCAATAATAATTTTGTCAGGTTCAATTCCAGCTAAATTCGCAACATTAATCTGCTGTTCTAAAAACTGATAAATCTCCCCAATTAAATCTTGGTAATCTGTCAACTTTTGCATCGTTTGGGGTGTCCCGCGAATGTGCATCAACACAATTGGGACATTCAACTGAGCTACTGTAGGCAACATACTTAGGTCAAAGGTTCCAGCAGAAATGTCATTAATCATATCTGCGCCAGCCTCTACAGCTGCCTTCGCTACAGCTGCGCGAGTTGTATCTACAGAAATCGGCACTGGTATTTCTGGACGTAGTACCTGCAACACTGACAAAACCCGCTCAAGTTCTTCTTCCAGCGAGATTTCAACGGCTCCCGGTCGAGTTGATTGCCCACCCACGTCAATAATATCTGCCCCTGCTGCCACAAGTTGCTGTGCCTGCATCAAGGCAGCAGCTGGAGTATTGAACTTGCCACCGTCACTAAAACTATCAGGCGTTACATTCAGCACCCCCATCAGATAAGTTCTTTGTCCCCATTCAAGCGATCGCCCCCGAAGCGTCCAACTAGCTAGGGTTGGCATAAATTAAAGCCTTTAAAATAACTAAAAAACTACCAAGGCACTAAAACATTAAAAAATATTGCTTTGTGTCCTTGGATTTTAGTGGTTTATCTTCCCTGTTAGACAAGCGCCGTGACACTAAACTATTCTTCAAGAAGCAAGCTACACACTTCAAAACTGTAATTTGTATTTAGTCACCTTTAGATGAATTTAGCTATCAGTCAGGAAATTGATTTCCTGCCGCTTGATGGCACTAATGCAAGACTTGAGTTACCACAATTTATTCATAATTAACAATTCGAGCAAAACTTTCAGGTTCAAGACTCGCTCCCCCCACCAATACACCATCAATTTCTGGTTGCGCCATAATTTGATCTATGTTATCTGGCTTAACAGAACCACCATATTGAATTGACACATTAGGATTACTTAGCTGACTCCGAATTAGACCGATTACTCGGTTAGCTTCATTTACTTCGCAAGTATCTCCAGTACCGATCGCCCAGATCGGTTCATAAGCAATCACAAGGTTCTCTTGATCTACATCAACCAAGTCTTTCTCTAACTGGCTACTAATTACTGCTTCGGTTTCACCAGTATCGCGTTGTTGCTTCGTTTCACCCACACACAAAATTGGCTTTAAACCAAAACGCTGGGCTGCTTTGAGTCGCAGGTTAACAGTTTCGTCAGTTTCACCAAAGTATTGCCGCCGTTCACTGTGACCAATAATCACATAGCGTACTCCGATTTCGGTCAGCATGGGGGCAGCAATTTCACCCGTGTAAGCTCCATTCTCTTCCCAATGAACATTTTGGGCTCCCAAATAAACAATGCTACCGTGTAGATTCTTGGACAGAGACGGCAGCGCAGTGAAAGGAGCGCACAAGATCACTTCCCGTTCTTCGGGCATTTGATCTAGGCTACGTATAAATCCTTGTAAAAACTCCAGGGACTCTGCCTGGGTTTTAAACATTTTCCAGTTACCAGCAATAACTATTTTCCGCACAGGTGACTCAATCAGGTTTAGAAGACTACAAAATGTAAACTCCAGTTTAAGGCTTCAGGGGGTCAATTTCACGCCCAAGTATTTAACAGTGGATAATTGACAATTGACAATTGACAATTGTCCCGCAGATCGGGTTTAATTCCCCACCATTTTTGGTGGATTGTTTAACAGTGGACAATTGACAATTGACAGTGGAAAGCGTTTAACAACTGTCCACTGTCTCGACCTCACGAATAAATGTTAACTGTCAACTGTCAACTGTCAATTATTTAACTAGAGCTTTCCTAAAGCGATCGCCGCATTCTGTCCACCAAACCCAAAACTAAAACACAGCACTCGCTGGATATTACCTCGACGCGGTTCAGTCACTAGATCCAAATCAAACTCTGGCGATTTTAGCCCCACACAAGGCGGCAAAACTTGATTTTGCAACGCCATCAAGCAAAAAGCTACGCCGATTGCTCCAGAGGCTCCTAGTGTGTGACCAGTAGCTCCTTTGGTTGAACTGACTGGAACTCCTTGAGGAAATAGCTGCTGGATTAGCTGCGCCTCATGCCGATCATTAAGCTGGGTAGCCGTACCGTGAGCATGAATATAATCAATCTCAGCACAACTGAGATTGCTGCGGTCTAGACATTGTTTGACAGCTACTAACGCACTCTTACCTCCAGGCTCTGGTGCATTAGCATGATAAGCATCTGATGTCAAGCCAAAATCTAGCACTTGACCATAAACGCAAGCAGAGCGACTTTTGGCTAATTCTGCTGACTCTAGGACAAATACTGCTGCACCTTCTCCTAACACCAATCCTTCGCGATATTGGTCAAACGGATAAGCGCCAGTCTTAGCTAAAGCACCCATTTGGTCGAAGCCAGCTAAAGTCAATGGTGTAATAGCTGCTTCCACCGCGCCCACAATTACTCGCTGACATTGCCCTGTTTTGACGAGGTAAGAACCTTGAGCGATCGCCCAAATTCCAGTTGCACAAGCCGCCATTGGTGCTAAAACTGGTCCCTGTGAACCGATTTGGCGAGCAGAGGCGATCGCGTTCATATGAGGCAATGTATCCAACCAATGCTCTAATTCCTGCTCAACAGCACCATGAGAGTGTGTCGGGGCGATATTCTTCGCTAAAAACCTTTGTCGCGCTAGCTGTTCCCAAGAAGCTTGATAACTGCGACTGGAGCCAATTACAACTCCACAATCAGGCATTGGTGGAACTAGCCCAGCGTCTTTGAGGGCTAATTCTACAACCAGATGAGTTAGTGTTTTTAACTGCTCTGGTTGTTTCCCAATTAATGCCAAAGGTTTTGGCGTAAGCTCAGGAAAAGGCTGATATAAACCAATGCCAGATTTACCAGATATTAGCTTTTGCCAGCTAGCCTCCAAGCTATCACCCAGAGCAGAAACTAAACCAATTCCAGTAACAACAACTTCCATGTTTAAAGCAAGAGGAGCAAGGGAGAATATCTTTAATAGCCTCTTGCCTCTTGCCTTACATCTATTTTCCGCCGTTCTTCAGGTTTTCCAAACCTTGTGTTACCGTAGCCGATTCAATGCGATCGCCCTGCTGAATTTGGTCAACTATATCCATTCCGTCTGTCACTCTCCCGAAGACTGCATAGCTGCCATCTAGGAAAGCAAGATCAGCTAAAGCAAAGTAAAACTGTGAAGAAGCTGAATCGGGTTGTTGTGATCGCGCCATAGCTAGCGCACCACGAGTATGTTTTAACTTTGGTGAACCAGGGACACCAGCACTTTCAAGCGTTTTCCCATAAATTGGAGCTTCCGCATCTTCTGGCTTAATTTCTAGCGGAATATAGCGCTGATTACCTGTAGTTGGGTTAATAAAGCCGCCAGTTCCTAGCCGTTGTTGCGGAAACTTCGGATCTTTACTTTGGGGATCGCCGCCTTGGACAACAAAAGGTTCTGGCTGCCGTACAACTCGGTGAAACACCAGCCCATCGTACACGCCTCGATTAACAAGATCCACGAAATTGCCAGCCGTAATCGGGGCATCTGTGCCATCCACTTCAATTGTGATTGGCGAACCTTTAACCGTCATTACTATGGTTGCCTTACCTTCTAAAACTGGTAAATCTTTCATTGTTGGATTGCTTGCCTGAGTAGGAGTTACAGATGTTGCCTGAGTAGGTGATGTTGGCGAGGATGAATTTGCAGGCTGATCTGTTGAACATCCTCCTAGCATCAACCCACCAAGGATGAAAACTGAAATCAACCAGTACCTGATTTTTAGATGCATTTTACCTTTCACTACCTCAAATGAGAGGATCTCATCATCTCATTTGAGCATCTCTTGATTCAACTTCGGAGGTTATAAACCTTCAAGGGGTACTCCCAAGAATCGAGCTAAGGTAGCTCCTTCATTTTCTAATTGAGTTAACGCCATCGGTTCTCCTACTTGAGTTAGTGGAATGTTTCTGCGACCTTTCACACGCAAATATAATGCCCTACGTGGATTTAAACCCTCTTTGATTTCCACGCGCACAGCTTGGACATCTTGGGTACGGCAACTAATCTCAATTTGGCGGTTTTTTCCGATAAATCCCTTGCGAAAGATTTTAATCTCGCCAGTTTCGCTGTTGAATTCGTTGTAACCGCCACCCACATCTAAGACAACGAGAGTCCACAGGTATAAAGCGAGTAACAAGCCTACGATGCCATAAAACGTCATTGCCAAACCTTGGGGGACAAACTGAAGTTCAGTTGGATCAGCGAAAGGCAGCAAGTTGATTTTGAGGTAGCTGGAAAGTCCAGCCAGTAAAAAGCCGCTAGCGCCGATTGAGACAATTGTTGCCCACCAATAGTTACTGAACCGACGAGAGCCGAGAATCTGTTGATGTAAAACGCGATCGCTTGTATTGAGCGTTGTTGATGCCGTCATTGAACTACCCTGCCCAGTCAAAAGAGATAAAATCCGCGATTCTACGCTGGATGCATAGCCAGTTTATCGACTTACCTTTAAATCTTACTGAGTAAACTTGTGTCAAATTGTAAAATTTCTGATAATTTATTATATCTATAGCTTGATGTTGAGTACCTGATTCTACGTACATGAAATAGGTGCAAACTACGGCTGATGTGATAAGTTAAAAAAGATTAAAAAACCATAGACTGGACTAGACTGGACTCCCAGTAAGTGGTACGTGGGTATTGATACGCCGACTGAGAAGGCAGCTAAGTTTACTGAGCGGAATTCCCTCATAAATTTAAGCTGTTTTATAAGTTGAGAGTGTCAAAAAGTTAATTCCTCAAAAGCTTTGCAATTTTCGTAAAATGAGAGGATTTTAGATAAATGACAATAGCAGTTGGACGCGCGCCGAGCGATAGAGGGTGGTTTGATGCCCTAGACGACTGGCTAAAGCGCGATCGCTTCGTATTCGTAGGGTGGTCAGGAATATTATTATTCCCGACAGCATAT
>JAHHHE010000109.1 GCA_019359535.1 Gloeocapsa sp. UFS-A4-WI-NPMV-4B04 | reverse complement strand
CACGCTGTAATAATCCGAGTGCGTAAATCAGGGGAGTATGCGACAGGCATGGAAGTAGATTGCTATATCTAGACAGAACAGGGCTCCTCCTCTTATTGTAGTCCAATCACCTAAAAATTGCTGTAATCAGGAGCGAAGTGGTTCAGGAAGTTTATGGCTGGCTTCTTGGGCATTGGTCTGTACGCTCACTTATGTTCCAGGTTGCCGAACACGCTCAAATCTCCCCTTTACGATTGAGCAATACTTAGACACTTAATATTGTCCGGAGAGCTGTTCCTAAATTTCAACGTCTCGAACCAGAAGAATTACCTTTTTTTTACCTGGCTGGTGAAGGAAATATTGGATGAGCAGATACCGGAACGTGAAGGAAGAAGTAATCCCCGTGTAGTAAAAAAAACCAGAGCCAAGTTTCCGTCTAAGAAGCCCATACATAAGGGAGCAGGAGTAAAACTTCAAACACTTATTTTTTCTGTACTCAATACTGCTTAAACCTTAACCGAACCGTCTTGTTATAGCAGCTTGAAGAGTTGGTAAATTAGTTAATAAAAACCAACCTTCATCTGGTTGATGATTGCGGTATTTTCGTTTCCATTTACACGCCACATTAAACTGACTGAATCCAAGTTGTTTAGTTACATTGACTCCGGCAAAGAACATGGACATACCTGGTTTCAATCCTAGTTGCTTCAATTGTTGAGTGAACTCGGTTTGGCGGCGAATATACTGATTACGCTTTAAGCGCAGACATATTGCTAGTCCTTGGTTTTCTAGCCATTGTCCTAGTTCAACCGAACAAAACTCTCTATCTCCTAGCACCGTAACTTGGTAGTGCAAAAGTAGTGGTAATACACTGGTAAATAGAGCTTGTTGCTGGGCGAAATTGCTATTCCCTTTATGAGGAAGAAAATCCCAGTGTAGTGGGATAGCTCGTTGCTGCCAAACGATGCTCACCATTAACAAATTTACTGACCGCCACTGTGTTCTGTCAATTACAATACTTAACTCTTTACTAGCTGGAAAATAACTCATTAGTAAGTAGTTAATGAGTGCAAACCAAACTGATGAAATTGCTAACTTTGGAGAGATTAAAAACCTTTGCAGTTGGCGACGACGGCTCTCGAATAAAACTGGTAGCGGTAGATTGGCAGCAAGCCTTTCCAGCCGTACTTGTTTTTGCCCTTGCAGTAGTTCAACTAGAACATTTAATAGTATGTATTGATTTGCATTTAGTACGGAGCGTAGATGAGTTTGATAGAATTTAGGCAGCATTTTTAACGATAGGCGGGTATTGTCAATAGCTAGCCTATCTTTTTTTCTGCAATGCTTGAAACCATTATCCAGCTTTTCTTTTAGCCCTCTTGTCACCCCATCAGGGCTTATTCAAAAACTCATCTTATCCTTCTACTTATTGTGCTGCCGCTAACTTTGCTAAAGACTCAGCCACTGCCACAGATAATTCTGAAGTCTGACTAGCAATACTAGCAACTTCTAAAACAGATTGAATTCCAGAATTTGAAATTTCTGCTTGACCATTAGCAGTTTGGTTAAGCTCTTCCACCAGTGTATTCATTTGAGCAACTACAGTAGTCATCTGATTAAGTTTTTCCTGTGTTAGCTTGATCAATTGCGTTCCGCTCAGTACCTGCTCTGTCCCAGTCTGCATTGCAGCACCCACTTCAGTTGTTGCTGTCTGAAATTCCGCAGCAAGTAATTTAATTTTTGCCATATCGGTGTCTAACTGCCGCGCCAAGAAAAGAACTTTCTCAGCTATCGGAGCAAATTTTTCACCTGCTTCTCCAGTACGAGCTACTTCAAGAGTCGCATTCATAGCTTGAAGTTTCAGTTGAGATACTACTTTACTAACGATGCTGACTAGCTGCAAGAGCTTTTGGGAAGGCTGGTCTAGGTGTTTAATCTTATCCGTAGCTTCTACAACTGTTTCTTGAACAGTATAAATACAGTCTAAACTCTTGCTGATAGACTCGTGACCATCCTGTAACGTCCGACTGAGTTGCTGCTCTTGAATCTCCACTTGTTGACCAGAAACGAGCATTTCCTGAGCCGAATCAGCTACCTTTTGAATTTGATCATAAGCAGCTTTAACAGACTCCATTTGTCTGAGAGCCTCATTTGAAAGGGTATCAATAGTTGCTTTACTATCTCTCAGCATTTCTGACACCTGACGCTGAAGTGCTTCTTTTTGCCTATTCTGCTCATAAGAGGCAGCTTCAGCAGTTTGATACGCCTGATCTACTTGATTCAGCAGCCGAGCGTGGTCAAGGGCAAATCCGACTTGAGTCGCTAACTGAGCAAATAAATCAATTTCAAACTGCTGCCAATCACGGGGAGCGGAACACTGATGGGCAATTAATAAACCGAATAAATGACCGTCTTTGAGAATTGGTGCAACCAAATTTGCCTTGACAGCAAAAGGTTCAAGTTGACCAAGATAACAATCAGTAAGACCTGCTTGATAAATATTGTTCGTCGCTTGAACTCGACCCGCTTGGTATTGTTCTACATAACCTTCGGCAAAGCAAGGGTCTTTAATGTTGGCTTGCAATGCTTTGGGAAAACCAGGCAACACTGATTCCGCAATTACGGTTCCATACCAGTTGTTGTCAAAGCCAAACACAATTACGCGGTCAGCAGCAATTGTTTTGCGGATTTCTTCAACAGTGGTTCTTAAAACATCTTCTTCGTTGAGCGATTCGCGAATCCGACGGGTGATGTTGAGGAATCTTTGGGTTTGTACACCTTCAGCATCAATTCGCTTCAGTAGCCGAGCGTGGTCAAGGGCAAATCCGACTTGAGTCGCTAACTGAGTAAATAAATCAATTTCAAACTGCTGCCAATCACGTGGAGCGGAACACTGATGGGCAATTAATAAACCGAATAAATGACCGTCTTTGAGAATTGGTGCAACCAAATTTGCTTTGACAGCAAAAGGTTCAAGTTGACCAAGGTAACAATCAGTGAGACCTGCTTGATAAATATTGTTCGTCGCTTGAACTCGACCCGCTTGGTATTGTTCTACATAACCTTCGGCAAAGCAAGGGTCTTTAATGTTGGCTTGCAATGCTTTGGGAAAACCAGGCAACACTGATTCCGCAATTACGGTTCCATACCAGTTGTTGTCAAAGCCAAACACAATTACGCGGTCAGCAGCAATTGTTTTGCGGATTTCTTCAACAGTAGTTCTCAAGACATCTTCTTCGTTGAGCGATTCGCGAATCCGACGGGTGATGTTAATAAATGTTTGGGCTTGATCGACTCTCGCGTCTACTCTTTCGAGAAGCTTGGCATATTCAAGCGCGAATCCGGCTTGAGTAGCTACCTGGGCAAATAAAGCAATCTCAGCCTGCTCCCAAACACGGGGACTGGAACACTGATGGGCAATCAGTAAACCAAATAGCTGCTCGTCTTTAATTAGAGGCGCGACCAGACTTGCTTTGATAGCAAATCGTTCTAATAATCCAATTTGATAATCAGTTAGACCAGCTTGATAAATATTATCGATCGCACGGACGCGCCTATTGTGGTACTGCTCTAGATTCCCTTCCTCAATATAGGGATCTTGAATTGTCGCCCACAGAGTTTTTGGTAAACCTGGTGACACTGATTCTTCTACAAATGTGCCATTACCGTTGGAGTCGAAGCGAAAGATAACTACGCGGTCTGTTCTGAAGGCATTACGAACTTCTGCAACAGTAGTTCTCAAGACATCTTCTTCAGAAAGCGATTTGTAAATTTTACGGGTAAGGTTCATTAATACCTGAAATCGCTCGGCTGTGGCTTCTTGTTTCCATAGCAAAGTCGGCAGCTGTTCTTCTATCAAGCCGATATTTGTATTTAAGGTAATTAATTCATCTTGCCCAGTAGAGCGATCGCTGTTGCTAACTTCTTCTCGACGTAGCTTATTTACTATCGTGTTAGAAGCCTTTGTCGCTGCCAAAATTGGACGAATGGCGCGATTAGCCAAAAAAGCAGCTAAAGCACCTGTTAATATTGCCGTCGCCCCAGTTTTAAACAACAAAGTTGATAATTGTTTTTGGAGTGTAACTTCAGCTTGTTCTAAACTTGTAGCACCTGTTTTAACTTGAGTAATCTGACTGCTAATCGACCGATTTTCAAGGTAGTAGCTAGTTCCAACTGCTAGAACGGGGAGCATACTAAGAGCGATCGCCCAAACCGTTGCCTTGGTTTTCAAGCTCCATTTTTCATGCCTCTGATGCCAAGGACGAGGAGATTCCTGAAGGCTTGCCGTTTGTGAGCTATCTGCTGTCAATGCGGCATCTTGCTTTTGAGTGGACAAGTTTACAGATGTAGAACTGCTACTGATTTTTGTCGGCTTCTTGATATTAACTAAAGGAGTATTATTAGTAGCTTGATTTGTGTCAGGTTCGGAACTAGGGGAGGCTTTGCCGTTGTGTGGCTCGTCAAAGGCAGGCGGAGTCATAAAAACGTCACTTCAGATGGGATAGTCGCAGCTAATTGATTACAAGTTTCAAAGGCAAAATTATTTAGTCCAAGTAGCCTTCACAATCAGGACAAATTTTATCCAAATGTCTCCCTCTACACTAAGCGGTTAAGATGAGTAGCTAGACATAATAATACTTAATATTTTGGCACTTAATTTGCTTCAGTGCCTTCAGTTAACGCTGTACTTTTGCTTGAGCAAAATTTTAAGTAAGAGCTGCGCTAGCTGTATCAAGCTCTACTAAACGCTCGTGGCAAATGAGTTAATGTGATGCAAGCCATAAATGTTATTCAGGCTACAACACATCATGCGGCTAGAACAGTTGCAGGCATTTCTAGCGATCGCGGAAACGGGCAGTTTTCAACAAGCTGCGCGAAAATGTGGTTTCACCCAATCCACAATTAGTCGCCAAATCCAAGCACTAGAAACTGATTTAGGTTTAGCTTTATTTCACAGAACCGCTCATGCCAAGCTAACACTAGGGGGTGAACGCTTGTTACCCCGTGTCCGCAAAATTTGCCAAGAGTGGCACAATGCTACAGAAGAATTAACTGATTTATTATCTGGAAAGCAGCCAGAGCTTTGCGTTGCTGCAATTCACTCACTCTGCTCCTATTACCTACCGCCGATTTTGCAACAATTTTGTCGTGACTACCCAGATGTGCAGCTAAGGGTAACTTCGTTGGGAAGCGATCGCGCTTTAAAAGTCCTGAAAGATGGGCTAGTGGATCTGGCGATTGTGATGAATAACCGCTTTTTAACCACTAATCCAGAAATGGTAGTGCAAGTGCTATACGATGAACCAATCGAAGTTTTGACAGCAGCAAATCATCCGTTAGCTAAGTATGATCGAGTACCCTGGACCGAGCTAATTCGTTACCCACAAGTCGTATTTAAAGATGGCTACGGTATGCAGCGTCTGGTACAAGATCGCTTTGAGCGGCTGGGAGCTACACTTCAGGCAGTTTTAGAAGTAAATACACTTGATGCTTTCCGGGGAGTAGTGCGCCAAGGAGAACTGATAGCTTTGTTACCCCAGTCGGCATTGGTAGAAGCACGTTTAGATCCAACTCTTGCTGTGCTTTCCCTAGCAGCTAATGACGCTAGCTCTGTAATTGAAACTCTTGGTTTGAGTCGTCGGGTTGTAATGGTGACAACTGGCGATCGCCTAAATATTCCCCCCATTAAGCATTTTTGGCAACTGGTACAGAAATCTATGCCATCACAATTAAAGCAGCAGGTGTCAGCATAAAAAGGTGAGTAGTGAAGCGTGAGTAGAAATTGGATGAAAACCTTTATTTTTTAAAAGTTTTTAGATTGGTTTATGAAGTGACAATTATGAGTAATGCTTTTAGAGATTTGCTGCGGAAGGTGGGTAGTGGTGTCCATACTGGTGAGGATTTAAATCGGGCTGAAGCAGCAGCAGCAACTGAGATGATGCTGCTAGAAGTTGCGACACCTGCACAAATTGGAGCTTTTCTAATTGCCCACCGGATTAAGCGCCCAACGGGGGAAGAGTTAGCAGGGATGCTGGATGCCTACGAGCAACTAGGACCAAAACTGCAATCTATTGATTCTTCTCCTGTGATATTGGGTGTGCCTTATGACGGACGGAGTCGCACTGCTCCTGTAAATGTGCTAACAGCTTTACTCCTAATCACATCTGGGCAACCCGTAGTAATGCACGGCAGCGATTGTATGCCGACTAAGTATGGTGTACCACTAATTGATATTTGGCAAGGATTAGGAGTTGATTGGACTGGTTTATCTCTAGCACAAACTCAGCAAGTATTTGAAACAACCAAGCTAGGCTTTATTTATCTACCTCAACATTTTCCCCAAGCTCAGAAACTATTTGAATACCGCGATCAAATTGGCAAGCGTCCTCCCTTTGCAACGATGGAATTAATCTGGTGTCCTTATGCGGGGGATGCTCATATTATTTCTGGGTTTGTCCATCCTCCGACTGAAATCATGTTTCAAGTAGCTTTTGCTATACGCGGGAACAAGAATTTTACAACGGTGAAGGGATTAGAGGGTAGTTGTGACTTACCACGCGATCGCACTGCAATTATTGGGATGTCGTCTCCCAACACTCCGCACGAAACCCAAATTGCTCCCCTAGAGCGCTTGCAGTTAGTACCGCGTGACTACGGCTTTACTAGCAAAAATGTACCTTTTAATTCAACCGAGCAGTTAATTGCAGATATGCAGTCAGTCTTACAAGGACTCCCATCAGAACTAATGCAAACTGCCCTCTGGAATGGCGGATTTTACCTGTGGCGGAGTGGTATTTGTGCTGATATGCGATCGGGTATAGCCAAGGCGGAAGAATTATTTAGTAGTGGTGAAGTTGCCCAAAAACTTCAAGAAATTGCTCAGGTAGTATCCTCAGTATCACCCCAGAAAACGATGCTACCAGTTTAGTTACTTTTATAACTAAGTAGATGGTTATGAGTTATTGTTAAACAGTTAATTTGCTAGTTTTTACCTAATGAAAAGCCTTCAGAAGCTTGCTATTTTATGTGTAGGTGTAGCATTAGCTACAATTTTTCAATCGTATACAGCTACTGGGTCAACTAAATACATCAGAGAAATTTTCAAACCCTACAATTCTACTGATGGCTCTCAGTGGGTGCATCAAGATAGCCCGAACAACAAGACGCACACGCCTCTTGACATCACGCCTAACTTCCGCGATCGCAACTGTGCAGGAATTGAATCGTCACAGAATACCCCACTACCTGTAACTTACCCAACTTGCATCTCTCAAATATTGTCGCCTTGGAGCACTGCCGCACCATCGCCGATTGCACGTTCTGAAGCTAACAACGCCGTAGTAAACAACAAGCTGTATGTTTTTGGTGGATACATCAACTCCTCGTTTCAAGCAACAACAAGGTCAGATGTTTACGATCCGGCAACAAATACGTGGATGCAATTGGCAAACTTGCCACAGCCGATTACTCATGCTGGCGTAGCTGTAGACGGAGACACAATTTACTTCGCTGGCGGCTATATCGGTGCTCCGTCAAACCCAAGCACAGCAAAAGTTTTTAAGTATAACGTCACAACGAACACATGGAGCCAATTCCGAGCGCTACCAGCGCCGCGTGGAGCAGGAGGGCTAGTGCTTCTTGGTCGGGAACTACACTTCATCAGTGGGATTAATTATAACAAGAACGCAGATAAAGGCGATCATTGGGTGTTCAACCTTGATGGTGGTACGAGTTGGATCAGCAAAGCACCGTTGCCCAATCCTCGTAATCACTTCGGTTACACGGTTAACGACGGTAAAATTTACGTAATTGGCGGACAGCACGTATTGGATGAATGGCGCAAAAACCAAAGCGACGTACATATCTACGAACCTTCAAGCAACACTTGGACGAAAATAGCCAGCCTACCGATGGGGCGATCGCATACTCATACCTCTACATTTGTCAAAGACGGTCGGATTGTCATCGTTGGTGGTAGAGCCAATGGCTTGCCTACTCCGAAAACGCTTACAGATGTAACTCAGTACGATCCACTGTTGAACACATGGCTTGAGCTTTCTCCTTTACCAGAACCGCGACAAGCGATCGCTGCCCAATTGATTAATGATCAATTTGTGGCAACAACAGGCTCTGCTAGTGGCCCTAATCCCCAAACAACGACTTGGATTAGTAGTCAGTAGTCACAAAAGAGATGCCGAATCATCTTTATCGTGATTTTCTTTTGCAAGTGTAGTTGAGTCATTTTCAACCAAGGTTGAGAAGTTCATCATAATGACGCACTTCTAATAATTGATTTTGCTGATCTACCAAAACAACTGTAGGACAGTGGGTTTTGACTTCTTCTAGGCTGAACTGGGCATAAGTCATAATGATTAAGCGATCGCCTGGCATTCCTAGCCGCGCCGCCGCGCCATTTAATTCAATTGCTCTAGAGTTTGCGGGAGCGGCGATCGCATACGTGATCAACCGCTCCCCATTAGCAACGTTGACTACTTGCACCTGCTCATAGGGTAAAATTCCGGCGGCATCTAATAGGCTTTGATCAATACTGATACTACCCACGTAGTTAAGATTAGCCGCCGTGAGAGTACAACTGTGAATTTTTGCTGAAAGAAGCGTACGCTGCATTGTGCTTTAGGCAACAATTTAAATAGGGAAAGTGGAACAATAAGTTAAACCTTCCCTTTCTATTTTGCCTCTCCCTATGTGTTGTATATACCAGCACAATTAATCTCAGGGGAAATTGTCTGATTTTGGGATATCGAATTACTGCTTACCCAAAAACTGCAAATGTCCACCCTGTTTGATAGCATCAGAACCTCAACTTTCTCTACCAGATCTAATGCACTGCTCAACTAAGGGCATTACTTGATCGACATCTTGCCAACCGCGAATTTCTGTTACTTTCTTTTCCAAATTTTTATAAGAACGGAAAAATTCGGCGATTTCGTCTAATCGGTGCGGTGCAATGTCTTGCAGGGATCTTACTTTAGAGTAGCGCGGGTCTTTGTCGGGGACACAAAGAATTTTCTCATCGCGATCACCCCCGTCAATCATTTCCAACATTCCAATTGGTCGTGCTGCAATAATACATCCTGGAAAAGTTGGTTCGTCAATTAACACCATCCCATCAAGTGGGTCGCCATCATCAGCTAAGGTATTAGGTACAAAACCATAATCGTAAGGATATTGCACCGACGAATAAAGCACTCGGTCTAAAGCAAAGGCTTGGAGATCCTTATCGTATTCGTACTTATTTTTACTACCACCGACAATTTCAATCAAAACGTTGATTATACCCGGTTTAGGCTGGGCTGGAATACGGGATAAGTCCACAACAATTTTCTCCAAGGTTAACAATTATTGACGGGGTGCTATTGTTGCTCCCCGTGTAGCATTTTAGGCTAATACGGACAAATACGAACCAAAGCTTACTGCTGTATGGATTGACCAGGCTTAGTGTTCTCAAACTATCACTGCGGAACTACGGATCTAGGAAACACCCCTACTCCCCTGCTCCTCTGCGCCCCTGCTCCTCTGCGCCCCTGCCTCTTCGGTACGCATTCACAAACTTCAGTGATTCCATTTTAGCTAGCATCTGCAAGCTGCTCTACATCTCTTTGTCGCGGATTAATCGGTTGTACGAGCGTAGGTGTGCTTGAGGAGTAGTGACCGATTACCCATATCGGTAATGTCAAAGTTAACAAAGCGATCGCAGTTCCCACAATGTCTGCCAACCGATGAGAATATTTGTCCGAAGGGTTGGCAGACTGGCTACTACTTGAGTCCATAAAATTTGTTGCGAATCTATTTTTAAATCAATCAAGTCAAGTTAATTCAATCAACAAGGGCATCCATGTAGCCCTATTATTTATTATTTTAACAAGTTCTCCTGATGTGACTGTTTGTTAGCAAACAATCTCAACGTAATTTTTAGCAAATCAGTAATGAGTAGTGGATCAAGAGCCAAGTTTTATGCCTTGTGGATGATGACAATCAAAAATTGAAAAGTAATTGGTTTTACTTAAAAACCCGCCGTTAGTAGTAGGGCGGTTGCTGAAACATCGGAGGTTTTAAAAAGTTTATCCAGGGCTTGGTTAACAAGTCTGTAGCAGATATCACACTTAATTTTGTCAGATATATGCTCAATTACCGTGCTGCATATGCACGTAATGGTTCCTTAATTAACCGAATATAAAGATGCTTAAATGTAGACTTAATTACGCGGGGCATTCCAAAATCGAGCGGCATGAGTGTGTCTGGTAACTTCCAATCTTGAATTTGAAGTTGATTCGGTTGTAAGTGTGGAAAGTGCATTGCCGCAAGTTCTGGATATCCCAACCGCATTTGAGCGGCGATTGTGGGTACTAGCTCAGGTGCAACATTAAGAATTTCTACCATAGCTAGATCTAAGGCAAATACATTTGATGACGCTCCTAAAATGCCTAAATAGCGAGGCTCTCCACCACTAGGGCCATTACCTTCGTGACCAATAATGCCGTCAAGAATCGTCATGGTGGGGTTAATTGTCTGAGCAGTTTCAACCAACATTTGACCAAAGCGATCGCTATCCTTTCCCGCTTCCATGTGCCACCAAGCTTTCATTTTGCCAGGAACGCAGCCAAACAAATTTTTTACGCCCAATGTTAATGTCAGTTGCACATGAGATTTCACTTTCGGTAAATTAATTACGACATCTGCCTCCATCGCCTCTTTACTCAATAGCAGATGGTTAAACGTATCGCCAGCAGTTTCGTAACGCAGCCCGTGAAAATCTATAATCGGCAAATTAAGTTCTGTAATTATAGGTTGATATCCATTTGCTATTGCAACTCCCTTGGCACTACCAAAAGCAGGACTATCTCCTAGAAATGGCTTACCACCTACTTCTTGTACCATTTGAGCGACACAGTAGACTAATTCTGGTCTAGTGGTACACTCTTTACCAGGACGCGCCCCTGTCAGCAGATTTGGTTTGAGCAAGACGCGATCGCCTGGTTTTACAATAGCCGCCATTCCCCCCAAAGGTTCTAACAGCGTTTCTAATGCAGCCCGTAACAAGGGTAGTTCGTAAGATTGGGCGCGAATTAAAGAAACAGAGGGTGTCTGATGCATTAAGTTAGCCTCGCTGATTAGTGTGACATTCTCCCTGCGCTAAACGCGAACCGCGTTATAGCGAGGGCTTCCCAATATCGCTATTGGACATTACTCCCCTGCGCCACTTATCTAGGCTCATCACCCCCGACAGTACGACAATTTGAGAGTCAATTTCTTGCTTTTCGGGAGTCCCCCGATACGTTTCTTCACCGCGATTACACAATTCTTGAGCAGAAGCAATGTCTCTATCGCATTGATAATGACATTCTGGGCATGAGTGCCATCTGTCTCCTAACTCTTTTCGTACTTCTATACGACAGTTTGGGCAAGTCTGTGATGACCCTCTGTGATCAACTTCAGCTACAAATTTACCTCGCATCCAACCAACATATTTAAGTATGCTTCTGAACTATCCAAATGCTGCATCAATCGTATGTTTACCCAAAAATCCTTTAGCCATAATTCTGAAGTCTATATCTTCAACAAATATAGAATCAGCCATGTCACAAAGCTTATGGGCAAGTTTAAATTGATAATCTTTGCGCTTAAACGCAGTATGATTGTGTTGCTTTTCTAGTTTAATTCTTGCTTTTTCATAGTTAGCAGAACGTTTTGTTTTCTTAGACAAACGCTTTTGTAGCACTTTTAGCCGACTGTGCGCTGTCTTTAAAAACTTACGTCCAGGCTCAATGAAAATATCGCTTGTTGCTAAGTAATTGAGTAAACCTAGATCAACACCGATGCAATGACCATGTGGAATCGGTTGCGGTATTTCTATATCTGACGAAATAGAAATAACTGCAAACCAACCTACGGCTTTCTTGACTATCCTGACTTGTTTGACAATAAAGGTATCAGGTATTGGTCTATGTAAGTTAATTTGTACATTTCCTAGTTTTGGTAGTTTTAGTTGCCATCCTAAGAGAGTTGCGGGTGGAATAATTCCTCCCGCAATCTCTCGTGTTATTGGGTTAGTTCTGAACTGTGGAAAAAGTATTGACTTCATCTGTCCATACTTTTTAAATCTAGGAAAACCAAATCCTCTTTTTTTGAAGAAATCCCAAGCATCATGCAATCTTCTAATATTAGTCTGCAATATCTGAGAAGGTAGAGCAGCTAGTCTTGAGAATACTTTTTTAGCTGAGGGTAAGTTATTTTGTTGCTGATGATAACCAGGAAAAGGACAATCAGCACTCATGATGTACTCTGACTGCAAACTACACCTATCTATTGCACACTTTCTAGAGGCGATCCAGTCTTTCAACTCGCGTAATGCGTAGTTATAGGAAAGCCGACAAGTTTCAAGCCACTCGTTAAGTAGCTCGACTTGAGAAATGTCTGGATATAGACGATAAGTGTAGTTAAGAGTTGTCATTCATCTATGTTACCACAGCCAACGTCAACGGTAAAATCCTTTGTGACAAAGATCCGGTTCGCAATTCATCACTTCGGCAAGCTCACTGACCACCCAGCGCCAAGCTTCGCTATGGCGTGGGACTTTTTGCGATTGAAATTAAACTGTGGGGTTCTACCAATAAGAAAGAATCCCAAACTACTAAACTTGGTCAGAAAATTAAAGAAACTATCTAAAACTTAAGTGGATGTCGCCCAATTAGTTACCGTTTTAATTATTCTTTTGCTAGTTGCCACTGGCGTAGCTTTGGTATCTCGCAAGCTGCGATTTCCTTACGTCACTGGCTTAGTGTTAGCTGGTTTAGCCATTACTGAATTTTTGCCACAACGCATTGGCTTGGATTCTTCCCTAGTTTTAAATCTTTTCTTGCCAATTCTAATCTTTGAAGCTGGCATCAATACAGATATCAGTCGTCTGAGGAGCGCATTTAAACCAATTGCCCTCTTGGCTGGTCCCGGATCTGTATTGTCGTCTGCTATTATTGCCATTCTGGTGAAACTTGGGCTGGGATTGACTTGGATACCTGCCCTACTTGTAGGAGTAATTCTGGCAAACACTGATACAGTTTCAATGATTGCCGTCTTTAAGGAAATACCTGTGCCTTCGCGGCTTTCTACCATTGTTGAAGGAGAAACTTTGTTCAACGATGCCGCAGCTCTTGTTTCGTTCAACCTAATTTTGAAAGTATATTCAACAGGTTCGCTCACATTGCTAGAGGGAATCCAAGATTTGCTATTTATTGCTCTAGGAGGCAGTCTCGTGGGGTTAGTCTTGGGCTACTTGAGTGTACCTGTATTTGCCCGTTTAGATGATCCCCTTAGCAGTCTTTTACTTACTGTCGCAGTTGCATTAGGAACTTTTCAGGTTGGGCAATTTCTAGGTGTATCAGGTGCTGTAGCTGTAGTTGTGGCTGGATTAATTTTCGGGAATCTTGGGCTTTCTCGGAGTAATTCCGCTTCTAGTCGGATCACCTTATTAAGTTTCTGGGAATATGCGGGTTTCAGTGTTAATACCTTTATTTTTCTACTGATTGGTTTAGAAATAGACCCCGTAGAACTCTGGAGGGCTTTACCAGCAGTTCTAGTTGCAGTTTTGGCTTATCAAGTCGGGCGCATTCTTTCGGTCTATCCACTGCTTGCAGGGGTGCGTTGGATTGACCGAGCAATTCCGCTACGCTGGCAACATTTACTCTTTTTAGGCAACATCAAAGGTTCACTTTCAATGGCTCTAGCGTTGAGCTTACCCACGACACTGCCAGGGCGAGAAAATCTGATCGCTTTAGTCTACGGCTGTGTGCTAGTGTCATTAGTGGGTCAGGGATTAAGCTTGCCTTCGCTAGTAAAACGCTTAAAATTATCTAAATTCTCAGAAGTTCAGCAGCAAATAGAAGACTTGCAAGCCCAGCTAATGACTGGTAAGGCAGCGCAGGATGAATTAGAAAGTCTGTTGAAATCTGGAGTATTGCCAAAAGCTGTCTATGAAGAGATGCGCTCAACTTATCAAGTACGAGTAGCAGGAGCAGAGAAATCCTTACGGGAAATCTATAACCGCCGTCCAGATGACTTGGATGCCACTAGGGGCGATCGCCCTAAACTCGATGCCATCCGCCGCCGCTTACTACTAGTAGAAAAAGGAGCGCTCAACGAGGCGATACGTAAGCAAATTCTCTCTGAAGAAATTGTGCGATCGCGGTTACAAAAGTATTGATCAGCAACTACTAAAACTAGACGATGATTAATAGCTTTCCAGCCTGGAGGATAAGCGATTTTTAGAATTTTGACGAAGTTAACGTAGATCCTGAATGTCTCCTCCAGAAGAAGGTTGAGTTTTAATAACCTTGCCAGCACTGACGAAAGAAATTCCTCGGTTTGATTCAGTACCAATCATTACTACCTCAACTATGGGTTCAGAAATTTGTGTTTGAGCTATCCACTCTACAATAAAGTTTGCTCCACTCCCACCACTGGTATCAGTGCTATCTACAACAAAATCTGTAGAAGCCATAGCACCAAGTTGAACAGGACGCGCTAAAAACTGTCTAACTACCTTACCGTTTGAGTCATAGTAGCGGACAGAAGTAATGATCATCGGCTGATTGAAATCTGTATTACGAATACTGAGAGTTGCCGCTAAATTAAGAACTTTCTCCTGGTTCTGATAATAAATATGGGAATATACAGGGACATAGATCGTTTGACCCATGGCTATGTTTGTCTTTTGATCCACGCTCACCACCTGAAGCCGAGATGGATCAGATTGTGACTTCGGTGGTATCTCGGATTCAGTGCAAGACACAAGAAAAATAAAAGCAATTACTAAAAAATATCGGTACAGCTTCATTAAAATTATCTACAACCCTCGATAAAATCAATTACTTGATGTAATGACCCTGGTTTTGTCACTACCAGCACAGTCGAACCAGGTTCCAGTACCGTACTGCCGTTAGGAATCATCAAATCTTCATGCGGATGAGGTTGATAACCAATAATTAGAGAGCCACTAGGAAAACGCGAATCCTGAGCAATTTCGGCAACGCTGCGACCAACAACGTAGCAATTGTTTGGGATAGCAAGTTTCAGTACCTCAATCTGCCCCTGCTCAAAATGCATCATTGATTCTACTTGCGGATATTCAATGGCATTCACCATTGTTGAAACCGCTAGATCAACGGTACTGATGATATGGTTGGCTCCAGCAATGCGTAGTGGTTCGGTAAAATCTCGGTGGCGCATCCGCGACAGAATGTGGGAAACACCGTAATGTTTGGCGAGAGTCACCATTGCCAGATTCAAGGCATCACTTCGGAGTACAGCCGCTAGGGAATCAGCCTTACGAATCCCGGCTTCTAACAACACTTCTGTACTTACAGCACTTCCTTCAAAAGCCATCACTCCTACTTGTTCACGGGCATAACGGCAAGCATTAGGATCAATGTCAATAATGGCGACAGTATGTCCCAGTTCTACGAGTCTCTGCGCTAAAGAAAGCCCAACTAAGCCTGCTCCACCAATTAGCACGTACATGGCTGCCCTCTATTACTCTTGACTCCATGCTTTACTTTACAAGCTAGCAAAGGATTTCAAGTGCAGTTGACTAGCTTATTTAACAGGTTTCGAGAAATATACCAGCACTTAGGTACTCAATACTCAAGTTCTACTATTAATAGCTGTGGAGAATATACACAGCAAGAGACGTAACACGGTAGCTAGTTCATCAGCCTTTTCAACAAGATAACTGAGTTCCCATCAATTGTTTTTGACCACAGCCTCTAAAACCTAGAGCCGCAAATTGACTGTATGACAGCTTCAGGCTGATCTCTATTCTTTTCTCGACAAATCAAATTTTCAGCCAAGCGTCTCTCAACAAAATACTGATTCGCCACCCATCCTAAAGGAAGACCAGCGACCAAACCTATGATTAGACCAGTAATTAGACTATTGACAAGGTTCTTTCTAGTAATAGTAGTGTGTGACATATCGTGTGAATAGTACTATTGCACAAAAGGGGTATTGCCTAAAAGTTGCTTGAAAAAAGTATTGTGAAATACTTTCTCCTGCTCTCAGGTCTTTATATCTATGCTAGTGTTGCCAACAACCAATTATCTACTTCTGAAAGAAGACAAGGAGAAAAAAACTAGCCTTTAGCTTAAGCGTTTCTCGATTGATGGGCGCATTGTACTCATTTGCTCCAGAGCCAGCACTTTGGCTAATTGTTCAGCACCCATCAGCTTTTTAGCAATTACAATCTGCGGTAAAGACTTGCCAGTTTTTAAAGATTCTTTTACCACAGTAGCTGCATTAAGATAACCGATATGGGGATTTAGGGCTGTGACTAGAGCGATCGCTACCTTCTGCATATTTAGGACAGCGATCGCTCATCAATAATCAGCGCCAACATAATCGGGTTGAGCGAATGCTAACTATAGGCACATCTCGGAGCAACTGTCCACTTTACTTCTACCGTAGTAACAAAAGAGCGATGAAGCCGAATTCTAACTAAATACTACTCTGGAACAGCAAAGTCCTCATCTCTAAGGGAGATAGCATAATCTTTAGCGTGTTTAGCATAGGGGAAAGGAAAAGGCAATGAAGTCGTGCCAGAAAAATATGCCCAGCGGCTTCTAAGATTTTCCAAGAATCTAATCAGTGTCACTGTGTCCAAACTGGAATGAATCACATCATATTCCAGCAGTGGCGGATTACCAGCAGGGCGTTTACCGCTATCGAGTCGAGATTGGTTGACCTTTAATACTCCCTGTTCACTGTTTAGAAGTTCTCTTAACCCCAGATAAATCAGTCGATTGGGATTGTCGCAAACATTACTCCAAGCATATAAACCATAATGACGACTGCCAGCGTTGCTTCCTACAGGGTTCCAAGGAGGCGTTTCTAAAGTACCCCCTTTTGTTAAACAACGAACAATATGTAAGCGCTTTTGATAGTTTTGTCGCTGGATGTTTCTACTGAGTACGTTAGGAAACTCCCCACATCTTAGATTAGGGTTTTGTAGCCACTTAAAAGTGCCACGTGCATTTTGCCCATCCATCATCAGGAGGATATGAGGCTTAGTTTCATTGTCTATAGGAGTGGTTAAACAATCTTTTAGACAGTCAGCCAAAAATATATTTAATAAGCGTTGGTCACTTTCCTCTACTTGCGTTTCTTCTACACTTAAGTCTTCCTCACCAAATTCATAAAGCTGAGAATCCCAATTCTCAGTTAAAAGATGATTGTAGATTTCCCACGATGGAACCCACCCTCTATTACCTCGGTCTTGCTGTTTCAAAGAAGGTGTTGTGAATTCTACTTCTGCCAAAAATGGGTTGACTCTGACCATTACTACAACTAAAGATGGTAATCCTGACCAAGTTGTTGTTGAAGTGCGACGTATAACCAAGCAACAGGTTAACCACATTCGCTCAGGCATAAAATCATCTGCTTTAATAAAATGCTGCTCAGGTAAAACTCCAGCTTGTGATAACAAGTCTGCAACAGCATTTCTAACACGAGCTGCATCTGCTTCTTGTGCTTCAGTTTCCTCTACTAAAGGATGAATTCGTTGATTAACATACCCTATCTGCATTAAAGCAATTTTAGATGCTTTGTAGGGATCGGCATTTTCTGAATAATAATCTGGCTCAAAAATTTCTAGGATGGCTCCACTTCGTCCAACAGGCTTTGGTACAACTTGCTTGAAGAATTCAATTCTTGCTTTCGCTGCTTCTATTGCTCTTTCGCCTGGGATTTTATCTGTATCTTCTAAACTCAAGGCGCTTATTAATTGCTCTCCACCTAGAGTCTGAATTTGTATCCGAAACAAATCTCCTAATTCACTAGCGTATTCAACTGTCCTCATAATTCCTAAAGGAGTCTCAGTTACAGACACTTCTAACTCTCGGTTTAATCTTAGAACAGTGCGTATTTCTTTAATTAACTCGTCTTTTGTCTTTGGATTTAAGTAGAGAATCAGAATTGTCTCTAGGGGGAAGCGAGACATAAATAGACTGCTAGTTGCTACCGATGGACGGTGCATGACAATATTTAATTCTTCTCTATTTTGTGGAGAGGTGCGTTGAGTTTTGTTAATAGGGATAGGGACGATTTCGCCAGCACGTCTCAAACGTAAATGAGCTGCAATGTGAGCATTTAATATTCCTATATCTTTGATGCTTACTCCAGGTTTACAGGGATGTTTGCCTAATCGAGAATGGTAGGCGATCGCTGTTAGCATACTTTCAGGATTACCTTCCCAAATTCCAGGTAAAGAATTGGATGCAATTTCTACAGCACTAGGTAAATAGTTTGTGTCTCGAATTAATTGTGATAATGCTCTATGAAGATGAGGAGTTTCTCCGCCTCGATACAGCTTAATTGGAATAATAAGTGGTTAATCAAATTTAATTACACAGAGTAAGAGAAACAACTATGCTAGCCTGAGTTGTCGATTGGAGAGAGTGATGCAATTGACGCGAGAAGTGTTTCCTGAAAATCAACGCTTGTTGCA
>JAHHHE010000108.1 GCA_019359535.1 Gloeocapsa sp. UFS-A4-WI-NPMV-4B04 | reverse complement strand
ATGTAAGATCCTGGTCAAGAACTTCGAGCGCACCCTATCAAATGCAACCACAAAGCTTAATCTCTGCTTTGTCAAACTGATGCTCAAGCGGCTTGCAGTTTCTTAGAGATCTCAAATGGGTTCTATAAGCTGATGAAGCTTTACGTTAGATTGGCTTGCATATTCAGCTAACGTCTCTCTCCACTCAGAACTCAGCCCGTCTCCATCTCTTACATAGTGGATTTCAATATCTTGCCCAACACACTCTTTAATAACTCCACTTAAATTAAATGGAACCTTATCATCTTTGCCTCGACCCTTCAGCATCGGTACGGTATTAACTCCCAAAAAGCATTTTGTCCCAAGAGCTTTGTCGAAAGCTTCAATTATAGAAGTGTCGTGATCCTCAAAAAAGACTATCTTTCCACTAATAACTGATTTCCCTAAGTCATAGGTCGTAATAGAGTTATCAAGACGGTTCTGAATCTGTTCCTCTACCTCATCCGAGCTAGCCAAAGGCTTGTTTATTTGTATACTAGACGATATAGGAACTACCTCAGAAGGATCGGCAGACCGAATAATAGCAGTTGAATGCGTTGATATTATTATCTGAATACCAAGTTCTTTTTGAATTTCTCTTAAGGTGTTCGCTAAAGACGACTGTAAGTTTGGATGCAAGTGAGCATCAGGCTCATCAAGAAGTACAATTGAAGATTCATCTGGACAGAAACGATAAATTGGGGCGAGTATTTGCAACACTTGCATAAACCCACTACCAGATGAAATAAAATCAAGTGATAAGCTTCTATCGTTTAAAAGCTTCTCTTCATAGTTGGCTGTAACATAGAGATCACTCTGTTGTTCAAAAAGAATATCGCCTAATCGAAAGTCAAAGTCATCCGCTAGTCTCTTCTCAAGCCTTTCAAATCTATCAAGCTGTTTCTCCTTTGTATCAAGCAAAAGGTTCCGAATAATGATACTTACTTGCCCAGAACGAAGCCTATCTTTTATAGCTACAGGGAAAGCACGTTCCTCTGATGTCAGTAATCCAACAAAGCCAGATATGTATAGTGGTGGTTTTGTGTGTAGGTCTGGATTTTTAGAGAGATCATTTGAAACTGAAGTACACTTTGCGTTAAAACTACCACATAGAGATCTAATTTGGAGACGGTAAATATTCTGTTTATTATCAAAAAGTTCAATATTTGTTCCACCAGAACCTTTTGCTGTTCCACCTCTAGAAACCTTGCCATAGAACAACTCTCTATAATCTGCTAGAACTATTCCAGGTAAAGTTGGTAGTCCAACCCCAGTATCTTTTACTTTTATCTTTCCATTAACATTAGTTACCAGATTTCCAGTAGATAAAACTATTAAAGAAAAGTTGATTGCCTGTAGAACTGTAGTTTTACCTGAACTATTCTCTCCCATTAGAACTGTAAAAGGACGGAGGTTTACTTCAACTTCCGAAAACTTTTTAAATCTTTCAAGATGAATGCGTTTTAACATACGATTTTGAACATAATACTTAGATAATATTTACTTTTATCTCATATTTAACTATGTAAGCTTTTTAAGAAGTGGGAACTACTTAATTTGTGTGAGCATGAGTCGAATTATGGCAGCGTAAATAAACATTCTTAGATGAAGATATCAGTAAACGAAGGCATAGTGATGGGCATACGCAACATAGCATTCAATAGAGGATAAAAAACTGAAACTGTCTGCATATTCTCTCGTAGGGCAATGTCAGAGATATCCGCTTGACTAGATGGGTAGTACAAACTAGGTTAAGCGTTACCATTTTGCTTAGAGAAATGCTTTCACATAGGAGTTAGATAGAACACGGAGCAATGCCTACCCTACAGCTACTCAAGACTTTTGACGCAGTTGGCTTACTAAGTGAGTTAATTCAGGCAAAATCAGCTGTTGCATAGCTAGTTTGACAGCGTTGGTTGAACCGGGAAGGGAGAAGATTAATTTATTTTGATAAACACCAGCGATCGCACGAGACGCGATCGCCCTTGAACCAATTTCTTGATAACTCAGCCAGCGAAACAACTCCCCAAATCCAGGCAAAGTTTTTTCTAACAAATTCTCAATTGCATCATAAGTAGTATCTCTGGGTGCAATGCCAGTACCACCATTAAAAATCACAGCATCTAAATCTGAGCGATTACCTAGCACTTGCATTTGTGCTTGGATCTCTATCGGCTCATCTTTAATAATTGTGTACGCTCCCACACTATGACGAGCTTCGAGGAGCAATTGTTTAATTAGACTGCCACTGCGATCGCTTTCTGGTGAGCGTGTATCACTAACTGTAATGACAGCACAATTTACTGTCATTGCAGTTAAATCAGGGTGAGGTTGTACCATCCAATTAGGAGTTAAATCTTATGGTTAGTAGGTAATTTATTAAAAACTAAGACTTGCTAAATCCTAGATCGTGATCCTTAGCGTACCTTTCCATAAAACGCATAAAGCGTTCCCATTCATCTGCTGATCTCATCAGATAAAGCACTTCTAAAGCTTGAGGCTTACCATTAACAAATTTACCCTTGACTTCGCGAGTTACTAATTCCCCTTCTTCATCAACCATGAACATTCCGGTAATTTCTTCAGTATTGCCACTGCTTAAAGCTTTAGGATTTTGAAAATAAAATGTCGCAGTACCGTTGCTACCATCCCGCGAACGAGTGAGGCGCACATCTGGGATAACTTCTTCGTCGATACCTCTGGAAAACTGAATTTGAGCCATGATAAGTGCGACTAAAAATTTAGAGGAATAAGTTAGTATTTTCTCATTAATTCGACCAGACCTGATAATGCTTTTTAGTAATGTTCAATTTAAGATATAACGACTAAACTAGGTAGCATCTCGCTCTAGCAGCAGCGTAACGGGACCATCATTTTCAATCGACACTTGCATCATTGCCCCAAACTGACCTGTTTCAACCCGCAAGCCACTTTGCCGCAGCTTTTCTACAAAACAGTTGATATAAGTTGTGCGCTGCTTCTGGGACGGCTGAACCATCAAAAGATGGGCGACGACCTTTACGACAGTCGCCGTATAGGGTGAACTGGCTGATTACCAAAAGTTCACCACCAATTTCTTGGACAGATTTTTGCCAGCGATCTTTTCCTGTTTGCTCACTATTGCTGTTACTTTCTGCTTCTGGAAATAGCCGCAATTCTAAACATTTACGAGCCATCCAGGTTAGTTCGGCTTCAGTATCAGTGCTGGCAATGCCTACAAGTAAGTTTAACCCTCGTCCGATTTTGCCGACAATTTGACCATTGACGGCAACTTGAGAAGATTTAACTCCCTGGAGGATAACTCGCATGACGCAAGCAGGGGAGCAGGGGAGCAGGGGAGCAGGGGAGCAGGGGAGTAGGGGAGCAGGGGAGCAGGGGGATATCTACTGGGGATATCTACTGGGGATATCTACTTCCGCATCTCCTCTGCCGTTTTAGTATGCAAATTAAGAGGCTGAAAACTTATTTACCGAAGCCTTTACCGCGAGAGGAAGGAATACAGATGCAGTTTTCTAGCTGATTTCGCAAAGTTTCATGGTCTAGATTTTGCCCAATCAGCACTAACTGATTTTTGCGATCGCCTTTCCACTGATCATCATCAATACTAAAGCGCTTGCCGCACAGGTGGAAAATATGGCGCTTCGGACTTTCATCAAACCACATAATCCCCTTGGCTCGAAAAACACTAGGGGGTAACTGGTTGTCTAAGAACTCCTGAAACTTCTTGATTGACAAAGGCTTGTCACTCTCAAAAGATAGCGAGGTAAAGCCGTCGTTTTCTAGGTGATGGGAGTGATGATCGTGGTCATGATGATCATGATCGTGATGCTCATGATCGTGGTGATCGTGGCCATGTGCATGATCAGAGTGTTCGTCAAAATACTTGTCAGACTCAAATAGTCCAACACTGAGAATTAAGGGAATTGCTACTTGTGATCGCGTTGTGCGGAGAATTCTTGCTCCTTCCTTAATTTCCCGAATCTTGACTTCCAACAGATCCAAATCGGCCTCGTCAACTAAATCCGCTTTATTCAGCAGAATGATATCGCCGTATTGAATTTGGCTATGCGCCGCCTGAGAGTTAAACAAGTCGACGCTGTAGTTTGCCGCGTCTACTACTGTGACAATCGAATCAAGGCGAGTCAAATCTCGTAACTCAGTACCCAAAAACGTTAAAGCTACAGGTAGCGGATCGGCAAGACCAGTAGTTTCCACTACTAAATAATCTAGCTTTTCCCCGCGTTCAAGGACTTTGTAAACCGCTTCTACTAAATCATTATTAATGGTGCAGCAAATACAACCGTTATTTAGCTCCACCATGTCTTCGCCAGTGGTAACAATTAGCTCATTGTCAATGCCAATTTCACCAAATTCATTAACTAAAACAGCTGTCTTCACACCCTGTTGATTGGTAAGGATGTGATTGAGTAGAGTTGTTTTGCCGCTACCAAGAAAACCCGTAATAATTGTGACTGGCAACCCATGTTTCGGGGCATCCATTACTTGAGATTGGTTAGTAGATGGGGATGATTGCATCGTAAATTGCTGTCAAAAACGTCAAAAAACGGAAAGTGCGGTCTTGGGGTCTCCCCAAGAGGAGCAACTTTCCAAGAAAATAGCAGTATAGAGTTACAGAGCGATCGCCACTCTTCGGGATGAGTGAAGTGACATTTCACCTGCTCTCCCCTATTATTGCCGAGAAAGCAGATTTCACCATTTTCTTGTCATGACCTTAACGCTTTATAACACTCTTACTCGCCGTAAAGAAATCTTTGAACCGCTAGAACTGGGCAAGGTGCGGATGTATTACTGCGGTGTGACAGTGTACGATTACTGCCACCTGGGTCATGCACGGGCTTGTATTGTTTGGGACGTAGTGCGTCGGTATCTGCAATGGCGGGGATATAACGTGAAGTATGTCCAGAATTTTACTGATATTGATGACAAAATTCTCAATCGAGCGCGCCTTGAAGGCTCATCAATGGAATACGTAGCCGAACGCTATATTCAATCGTATTTTGAAGACATGGCACGGCTAAATATTAAGGAAGCAGATGAGTATCCCCGCGCAACTCATACTTTGGATGGGATTAAGCGTTTGGTACACGACTTAGAACAAAAAGGATACGCCTACCCATCTGAGGGAGATGTTTACTACGCGGTGCGGCAGTTTAACGAGTATGGCAAGCTTTCTGGACGCAAGTTAGAAGATTTGCAAGCAGGGGCGAGTGGCAGAGTAACAAGCGAAGATCCAGAAGTTCGAAAAAAGAAAGATCCGTTTGATTTTGCATTGTGGAAGGCGGCAAAACCAGGGGAACCAGCATGGGAATCGCCTTGGGGTGAGGGGCGGCCAGGTTGGCATATTGAGTGTTCAGCGATGGTACGCGATCGCCTTGGGGATACGATTGACATCCACGCTGGAGGCGCTGACTTAATTTTCCCGCATCATGAAAATGAAATTGCTCAAAGTGAAGCTGTTACGGGGAAACCATTAGCTAATTACTGGCTACATAATGGCATGGTGACAGTAGGTGGTGAGAAGATGTCCAAGTCTTTGGGCAACTTTATTACAATTCGGGAGTTGCTGGATCGTCCTACTGATCCGATGGCGGTGCGGTTGTTTGTGCTAATGGCTCAATATCGTAAACCAATTGATTTTACGGATGAGGCGATCGCTGCTGCTACAAACGGCTGGCATACTCTTAAAGAAGGTCTGCTTTTTGACGCTCAATATGGCTCTCAACTAGGTTTCACAACGGATGACAACGAGTTAGACACCGATGTCGTACAACGCTTTCAAACAGAGGTAGATGATGATTTTAATTTCCCTGGTGGAATAGCTGTATTGTTTGAGCTAGCTAAGGAATTACGCCGAGAGGGTAATATTCTTGTACATCAAGGTAAAACTGAAAGTCCTCCTCAACAGCTAGAGAAGCAGTGGCGCACGTTAGTTAGTTTGGCGCAAGTTTTAGGGTTAGAAGCGGTAGATGAAGCGGGTGTAAGTAGCGGTATAAGCGATGCAGAAATAGAGTCTTTGATTCAGCAGCGCCAAGATGCCCGTAAAGCTAAGAATTTTGCAGAAGGCGATCGCATCCGCAATCAACTACAAGATCTTGGGATTACTCTAATTGATAGCCCAGATGGTACTCGATGGCATCGTGGTTAATATCTTTAAGCCTGATAATGTCACTTAAATCCAAGCTGCTGCTTCTTCCCATCCTAGTCCTTGGCGAGTGATGGTTGGTTGTCCTATTAAGTCCAAAATAGTAGAAACTTGATATCCTGGTTCAGAGCCATCATCAACAATTACATCTACGAGTTTGTCTAAGCTATCAAATAGTTCTGCTTGTGGGATGTTAGTTTCTGTGTCTAGCGATGAGCGCTCATCTTCATCTTGAGTAAGATGTGCTGAAGTAGAAATAATTGGATTTTCCAACGCATTTAACAAAGCCAAGCACACATTATGCTTCGGTACACGGATGCCAGTAGTTTTGCGCTTGGGGTTCTGAACCAATCGCGGTACTAATTTAGTTGCTGGTAGGAGGAATGTGTACGGGCCTGGAATTAAGTGCTTCATAATTCGATAAGCTGGATCACTGACTATGGCATAAGTCGCCACATTAGACAGCGAAGGACATAAAAATGTCAGTGGCTTATCATTAGCTAGCTGTTTAATTTGGCGTACTCGTTCAACTGCGGATTTTGAGTTTAAATCACAACCGATCGCATAAACTGTATCGGTAGGATAAAGCATCACTGCCCCTGAGCGTAGCGTATTTATAATTTGTTCTATTATCCGGAATTGCGGATTATCAGGATGAACTGTGTAAATTGTTGCCATCGTAAATATTGGATATTTGCTTTTGGATATTGGGTACTATTCAACACTTATTGCCTAACACCTGTCACCTAACACTTAACCCCTTCGTTATATGCCAAAGCTAGCTTATCTAGAATGCCCGACTGGGATTGCGGGTGATATGTGCTTGGGTGCGATCGCTGATGCAGGTGTTCCTTTAGACTACCTGACTGAAAAGCTTAAAGGGCTAGATATTGAGCAGGAGTATCAACTAAGGGCAGAATCCGTGCATCGCAATGGTCAACAAGCGACTAAAGTTTATGTAGACTTACCATCTGACCACAATGCACATTCCCACCACCACAATCGCCATTTACCAGAAATTGAACAATTAATTACAGCAGCTAATTTGCCGCCACAAGCAGCAGCTTGGAGTCTAGCAGTATTTCGTCAATTAGCAGCAGCAGAAGGGGCGGTACATGGCATTTCGCCAAACCAAGTTCATTTTCATGAAGTGGGCGCTGTAGATGCCATTGTTGATATTGTTGGCACTTGCTTGGGCTTAGATTGGTTAGGTATTGAGCAACTGTATTGTTCGGCGCTACCGACTGGAGGCGGCACGATTAAGGCAGCGCATGGCATTTTGTCTGTACCAGTACCAGCAGTGTTGAAATTGTGGGAAATGCGCGGAACTCCAGTCTATAGTAATGGAATTGAACGGGAACTGGTGACACCAACTGGAGCCGCGATCGCAACTACCCTGGCAACCGATTTTGGTTCTCCTCCCGCAATGACTCTCGAAAAAGTCGGGCTAGGAGCGGGCTCCCGCGATTTACCGATTCCGAATATTTTGCGACTTTGGCTAGGTGAAAGCAGCGAGAGGGAAAAAGCTAAACCCTCTCACATCGAAAGCCCTGAATTAGAAACTATTTCGGTCCTAGAAACGCAAATTGATGATTTGAACCCTCAAGCAATTGGTTATGTGTTTGAGGCTTTATTTGCTGTGGGTGCAGTAGATGTTTTTACTCAAGCAATTGGGATGAAAAAGTCCCGCCCAGGAATTTTACTCACTGTAATCTGCCATCCTGAGCAATTAAATAGTTGTGAAGCCGTTTTATTTCAAGAAACTAGTACGTTAGGAATTCGCCGTTTTATTCAGCAACGTGCCATTTTACAGCGTGAAATTCAACAGATTGAAACTAAATATGGTTTAGTGCGCGTGAAGGTTGCTTGGATAGGAACAGAAAGAGTAATTACTAACGTCCAACCAGAATATGAAGACTGTGCAGAACTAGCGAGACAACATAATATCTCTTGGCGTGAAATACATCGGCTAGCTTTACATACTTGGTATACACAAAATAATTCTATTAAAGCATCAGCACAACTTAGCTAATTAACAACCGCGCCTAAACCAAACAAAAAAGCCAGATAAGTTCTCAGCTTTTACACTTCGACTTCCTGACTTTTCTTAGTTCTGAATTTAGCTGAATAATAATTCAACCCAATTCAAGCAAATTAATCAATTGCATCTTCAATCGCATTACCAGCTTTATTCAAAGTATTCTGCGCTGATTTGTCTATGCTACGCTGTGTACCTCTAGCAGCTTGATTCAACTTATCTTGAACAAAATTCCCAGTTTTTTCAATTGTCTGTTGACCACTATCAACTAAGTCGTTGCCTGTATTTCTAGCTGCACCACGCACACTTTCTTTGACATCCTCACCAGCACGGTTAGCACTTCTATTTAAGCCGCTAAATAGACCGCGAGAATTATCCTTGACATCAGAGGTAGCTTGATTAAGACCTTTAGTTGCATCTTTGGTTGCATTCACAGTGCTGTCTTTGACGTTTTCAGCGCCTTGCTTTGCTGCCCTGCCTAAGTTATCAGCAGTATTTTGAGCTTTGTACTTTGTATTCTCAGCACTTTTTTGGAGATTTTTGCCCAAATCGTCGGCATTTTCGCCTTTCTTGTCAAAAATACGTTTGGTGTTTTCTCCAATGTCGCTTGTCTGGTCAATTACGTTGCGTTCAGCGTTTTCTATGAGGGTCGAGGCTTTATCTGCCGCCGCTCCGGCTTGTTTAGTTCTGGGGTCTATATCACTAAACTCATTCATCGTACCTCCCTCAAACCGATTAATCACATTACGGTCGGGAGAAGTCGCAGTCCCACCCGGAACTTCTGGTCTAGGATTAACTTTCGCTTTTGCTCCAGTCTCAGATTGCAATCCAGAAGGGACTTCCTGTCTGGTTCCTTGCAATCCAGTGTTGCTTCCACCATTGTTACAAGCTGTGCTAACAAATAATAATAGTCCTGCTAGGCAAGTCATGAGAATTTGACGCAGCCGAACTTTTTTTAATCCAGCAATGATTCTGTTCATAGCAATAATCCATCCCTTTTTTGATTGATTTAAACAAAAATTAAGCAGTACCTCAATTCTCTTTGATTTTGAATTGAATTTAAAATATTCAACTTTACAAAATTGCCATTAATGCAATAACATTTTGGCAGAATTGAGGTAAAAAACGATTTCTATTAGTGCCGTGCAGGATTGCTTTGAAGTTCAGGTCTTTCACCTGCTTCATCTGACTTTTCTTTCACGAAAGCCCCAGCCTTTTTAAACGCCTCCGTAGCTGTTTCAATCCGATTCCCAGCTCGTTCGCCTAAATCTGGATTGCGCTGGTTTAAGCCACCGGGTTCAGCTTTTGTGAAGTCTTCGTTTGTTTTAATTGGTAGTTGTGCTTCTTTTGCAGCTCTACCTGCTGGTTCTTCAGCGCCTGGGTAAAGGAGTTCGTTTTCTTTATTCCGAGTCAAATCTGCGGCAATTAGCTGGTGTGAGTCTAACTGCAAGCTAGCTTGGTTGCGCCCAGACTTAGTGTTAGTTACTTTAGGATCTGTGGACGTTTTTAAGTCTGTGTAACCATCTCCACCAGACTTATAGGGGTTGTTTGCACCGCCAGCCTGAACGGGAGGATTGTTTGGACGTGCGCCTTGGGCGTTTGCACCACTACAAGCTGTGTTCACGACGAGCAACATACCTGCCAAAAAGATGGTTACAATCTGGCGTAGCCGCATTTTTTTAAAGAAATCCATTAACTTATTCACAAAGTCCTCCTTTTAAGTTCAAGCAAGGCAATTATTTTGATTAACGGTTTGTTTTCCATTGTCATGGGTTTCAAATGACCGTTTTATTGGTAAGTGGAATTAATTAGCATTATTGTTTACTTTGGCTAATATTTAACCACCAATCGCCGATAATACGAATAAATGTACGATCGCTGCCTCTAGCAAAGGTCACATTCATAATGCAAGTTCTTTCCGCTTGTTATCTAACTCTAGAGAGATTCACATCGCTCCATATCCTGCACATCTATTAAGATTTGGTCGCGTTTAAGGAAGGCGCTAATTTTATCATTTGAGGTAGTAATTAATTAAAAATAATTGTGACAAAAATAGATTTGCTGTTTGTCACATTTGGCTTGATATGCAGATTAATTGAATGCAAGGAGAAATCAAATAATTAATTTCTTAAAGCAAGTTTGGTTATACCTTAAGCCTTACTGTCGCTGGCTAATTTTGGGCGGAACGCTGTTTTTTTTGATAAAAGCCTTTAAGGATCATTGGCGAGAAGTCGCCGCCATCCGCATTGATGGTGTAGGATGGGCAACTTTAGCGATCGCTTTAGGTATAACTTTACTAGCGCACATTTGGTCTGGCTGGGTGTGGACGTGGATTCTTGATGAACTAAATCAACCTGTAACTGATGCCCGGTTTGTCCAAGTATATTTAAAAACTAATATTGCCAAGTATTTACCAGGCAATGTTTGGCATTACTACGGTCGAATTGCGGCAGCTAAAACTGCTGGTGTTCCTGTCGGTGTAGCAACTATAAGTGTATTACTAGAACCGTTACTAATGGCAGCTGCCGCGTTAATTGTGGCGTTAATTGGTATCCAACCCACAACATTAAACATCACCCTGCAAGGACTACCAATGCTTGGTTTAGCTATCGTACTGATTGTACTTCATCCGCGATTTTTGAATAAAGTTATTCGCTTTGTAGGGAAAATAAAGTTAAAAGCAACTAACTCTAGTACAGCTAACGATCAAAGTTTTCAACTTGTGCGTTATCCTCTGCGACCGTTATTAGGACAGTTAGGCTTTATCGGACTGCGTGGTACTGGGTTTTTATTAACAATGGTTGCTTTTAAACCTTTAGAATTGAGTCAGGTTCCATTGTTGCTAGGCGCTTTTAGTTTGGCATGGTTGCTAGGTTTAGTTACTCCAGGTGCGCCTGGCGGTTTGGGTATTTTTGAGGCTACAGCGATCGCACTTTTACAACAACGGTTTTCTGGAGGTTTAGTTATCAGTGCGATCGCTTTCTACCGAATAATCAGTATTCTTGCTGAAGCTGCTGGTGCTGGACTTGCTTGGCTAGATGAACAACGTTGTCCTACCTCAGCAGATCACTAATAGTTTTAAGTTTTAATTTATATTTTCTATTTTTAAATTAGAAATTGCTAATTAGCAATTTTATTTTAATTTAATTAAGTTTTACTGACATATTATCTACATAAATAGCAAACATAACTTTATAAATTTCTATAAAGTTTGTTACTGATTTTACTTCTGTTTGCGGAGCATTTTCGTAGTAACTGCTTAACTGAGTAATACAAGTTTCTAAATGAGGACGAGATGCTTTACAAATCAGAACAATTTTGAGCAAGGCAATAACTAAAGTCATATGATTACCTTGAGATATTAATGAATTAAATAATGCTGAAGGCGTGCGATGATTCTCAGTTATTAAATAACTAATTACACGGTTGCAAGTTCTCATTAGCAATACATCAGTTAAATTTTGATTATGATATTTTTCATCTAAAACAGCTAATTTTTGTGAAAAATTAACTTTAGCAGTATCTACCAATTCTGTACTTTCTGGAGCATAAATTAAATATTTATGTAATCTCTGCTTAAATTGCTGATAATTTATGGCTTTGTTTTGTTTAATAAAGGTATTAGCAATATTGGCATAACTTGATGGTTCTCGTTTAGCAACAATTACTTTGATTAAACGTAAAATTTCATCACTTAATTGTGTTGGATTTCTAGGTTGATTGTTGAAATTACTAGATGAAGACCGAGCCATATACATTGCCAAATCGAACTTTGAGCGATGTTGCATTGGTTTTACTCGGTCTTGAAAAGCTACCTGCTGTTGTGTTGGTTTTCTAAGGTTATTAGACTGAGTACCTGATAAATTAGAAGTATAGCGATCGCTCCAGTTAGCTTGAGACTGGCATTTAGAAGCGAATAATTTAATTTGTTCGTAATCTTTAGTGTTTAAAAAATTGTTTATCCACAATTTAAGACGACCAGTATTTGAGGAAGAATACTGATTATTTGTATTAGATAATATTTCAATCAATTGATGTATGTATTTATCTTTTTTATTGGTTTTCCAATTATTTAATAAAATATAAAAACAGCGTCTAAATGTACAATGAAATTCTTGCTCATTATTCCAAGCAAGGAGTTCATTTATTGCTTGAATTGGCTCTGAATTACCTGAATTATCTTGCTGTTGATCAATAAATAAACAATGGAACTCCTGTAAGACATCTTCCGCAGACCATAATTTGACAATATCTAGCAAAAACCGATAGATGCTTTCTTGAGCTTGCTCAATTGTCCGGCTTTCTTGGTTTGAATTACCAAGGAGCTTAGATTGTTGCTGATTTATTAAAGATGCTGAATTTACCATAAAAAATCTTTCCTGAATTAAAAAGCTATTTCTTATTTATCTACGTATACTTACGTATATTATTCTTTATTATATAAAGATTCGAGGCTTAATTATGTCTATTAGATAAAGCTTTGATGAAAATATAGTACCTAGTTGCTAATTAATAATTGTTTGTAGGAATTAATTTCAAGCAAAATTTCACTTGCTCATTCACCTGAGCATAAACTAAGAAATACAGTAGAAACAGACGTATCATGAATTTGGACATTGAAACACGACAAAATCTGAAACAAGACTTACTATATCGGTCAACCAGTTTAGGACAACAGGCACTGCTACCTGCTGAAAAAAGTGAACTTAATATGCTCGTGCAGCAGCTAGAAACCTTAAATCCCACACCTTTACCGCTCGCCCCTGAAAACCGCTTGCTGCTCCTGGGCGACTGGAAGTTGCTTTATGCCTCTAACGGTACTGTGGTCACTCGTAGACTGACGGGCGGCATCATCATTCATGCGATCTGGCAAACGTTGAGTGCAGCAGGTGAAGCAGTGATTAGCGCTACGCGCAACTCTGAAGGAATCGCCGCTACCAATGGTGCAGAGTTAGGATTGCCGCTACTGGGTAGAGTGCATTCTCGTTGCACAAGGACAATGGCGATGGCAGGGAGAAACTCAGACTGCCACCGTTGCCTTCGATACTTTTTCGCTGCAAGCAACCAGGCTATTCCACCAACAAAACTGGCAACTTCCGGCTTTGCACATTCCGGTATTAGAAAGGCTGAGACGAGAAGCAGCCTGGCAAACTTCATACCTTGACTCGGATCTGCGCGTCGGACGTGGGACAACGGGTAATTTATTCGTGTTTACGCGATCACTATCGCCATCTATCGGCAGTCAATGAATCAAAAGGTCAGCTTAGTGGTGGCTGGTGGAAAATTGAAGACTGCGGGTGGTAGATAGCTTGATCTTTGAGGATCATCACTCGGCATCAACTGAAACCTTAGCTTTCAGGAAGATTTACTTTGAGAGAAATTGTGCAGATGTGAAAGAAAAAATCCTTGAACATGGCTGCCTTTTATCTGTTCAAATATATCTGCCTACATTGGTAACTTAATTCAATTCAGAATCAATTTGTAGACTTGTAAGCCTTGCCTGAGTATTTTTGACGTATCCATACCGTATCCAAACTTCTATACAATACTCAAACTTCAAAATAAAACCCCAGTTTTAACTAGGGTTTCATTAAATATATCAAGGTTTTTGGTAATGGGGGCGAAGGGACTTGAACCCTTACGACCGTTTAAGGTCAACGGATTTTCATTCTTTTGCAGCTTTCGCTACTGCCTTATGGGTGAACCACTAGGCTTTAAGAATTGGACTCTCCCTTTACCCTCGTCTTAACGTTAGGGTAGCTCCCGTCGAGTCTCTGCACCTTCCGAGTTTGTCTTCTCGGCTTGGCTCAGGATTGCCGTGTCTGTTACCAGATTTAGGTTTCCCTGAGTTTGAGAGCAGTCACTTGATGAATTTCTCCATCAAGGCTCAGTTGTCTAAGTCCGTAGCGTCTGCCATTCCGCCACGCCCCCTTGTTAAGTTTGGTTTATGTTGCAATTAACTACAACACTACCTCCCTTGTATATTCAACCTTAAAGTGGCGATCTATGCAACTGAAATACAAGGTTTTGTCTAAAGTGTCAGTTATTAGCCTCAACCAAAGCTATTTAACGGTTTTGGGAAATATACATAATATTTATTTCAGTAAAAAGCGATCGCCTGCTGTTGGAGTTAACCCAAAGCGGTACAATAACTCACAGGTGGCGGATGTCTCAGTATTAGAAACAGCTCCACCATTTGCTCAAATTGAGCAGCGATCGCCCTTTTATTTTTCTACTTCTATAAACCTATGGTTGTAGCGCTACTGTATCTGATTTTGGCTGGAGCTTACCTGTTGGTAGTTCCGTTAGCGGTGCTGTTCTACTTAAAACAGCGCTGGTATGTAGCTACTTCGATTGAGCGTACTTTGATGTACTTTCTGGTGTTCTTTTTCTTTCCGGGGCTGTTGGTACTATCACCGTTCTTGAATTTTCGACCCCAGCGACGACAGGTTCAAGGGTAAAGTAAATAGTCAAAAATGCGAAAAATTGACGCTATTGGAATTGGTTTAGGCGTTTTTGCTGTTGGTGGACTGGCTTATATAATCTTCCAAGTGGCTGGTTTAGATAGCTTGGAAGCGGGTATTTGGAGCCAGGTTTTATTAGTTGGTGGATTACTTGGTTGGGTAGCTACTTATGCTTACCGTGCTATGGGGAAGAACATGACTTATCACCAGCAGCGAAGAGACTATGAAGAAGCCTATTTACAAAAAAGGTTAGACGAACTTACCCCTGAAGAATTGGCAAAGCTTCAAGCGGAAATTGAGGAAGAACGAACACAAGTTTAGGGTAAATTTTGGATTTGGGATTTTGAAGAAAGCAAGTTCCAATCTACAATCTTGAATCTAGGGCTTTTTAACTAGCCCCTAGTACGCCAGTTGAGCCAACGGAATCCCGGAACCACTGGCTCCCCTAGTCCCTAGCCCCTGTTTAATAATGACCTCAATTTCTGATTGCTTTAAATCCCTGCGCGAGCGCCGTAATTGTGCCTTAATTCCATTTATTACTGCTGGCGATCCAGACTTGGAGACAACAGCTAAGGCGTTGCAGGTTCTAGACGCGGCTGGTGCAGATATTATTGAACTAGGCGTTCCCTACTCTGATCCGCTAGCAGATGGGCCAGTGATTCAAGCAGCAGCAACCAGGGCTTTGCAGCGAGGGACTAGATTGAATCACGTGCTGGAGATGGTGCAAAGTGTTAGCCCGACACTGCGATCGCCTATTATCTTATTTACGTACTACAACCCAATTTTGAATCGCGGTATCCAGCCATTCTTAAAACAAATAAAAGATGCTGGAGTAGCCGGGTTAGTTGTGCCTGATTTGCCTTTAGAAGAAGCAGCAGGCTTACTAAAACCAGCAGCAGAGATAGGCATTGATGTAACTTTGTTAGTGGCTCCTACAAGTTCTGCTGAACGGATTGAAGCGATCGCGCGTCAATCTCAAGGATTTATTTATCTGGTAAGTGTAACTGGCGTAACTGGGATGCGATCGGGGATAGAAACGCGGGTAGAAGATTTACTACAACAAATACGGCAATTAACCGATAAACCAATTGGTGTTGGTTTTGGTATTTCTGAGCCAGAACAAGCGCAGCAGGTAAAAGACTGGGGAGCGGATGCGGTAATTGTGGGTAGTGCTTTTGTGAAACGTCTAGCAGATGGTACGCCACAGCAAGGAGTAGATGCGATCAACCAGTTTTGCCAAAGTCTTAAAACAGCAATTACATCAAACCCAGCTAATAACTTCAGCGCTGAAGAGGATTAGAGATTACAGGCGATAGATATGATTTCTCCGTAAGAGTAACTTTCAGATGTTAAGCACGATGTTAGTCTTTCGATAGCAAAGTTACGTCAACGAGTTGTTTTTGGATTGCTACTAAAGCAGCCTGAGTGCGATCGCGCACCTCCAGCTTTTTTAAAATTCCATGTACATGGACTCTGACTGTACCAGGAGTAATGTACATAATTTCGGCAATTTCTTGATTTGTTTTTCCTAATGCAAGTAAAGCGAGAACTTCTTGTTCGCGTTTAGTTAAAGGTTCAGGCTGTGTAGCTTTTTCAGTTTCAGTTGAATTCGATTGCTCGTTTTCAGGCTGTTTAGTAGTTTCAGTTGCAGTTGAGTTAGAGTGATAAGTTTGAAAAACTTCGCGAATTTGTGCTGTTCCTACTTGATCCCACCAAGAAGCTCCTGCTGCTAATGAACGTACTGCTAGTAATAATACTTTTACTTTCAATCCTTTAAGACAAAATCCTTGAACACCTACATCAATTAATCGGGTAATTAGCGATTTTTGAAACAAAGAAGTTAAAACTAAAATTGGCAATTTACGGTGCTGCTGCTTAATTTGGCGACAAGCTTCTACCCCGCCAATTCCTGGTATGTTCACATCTAAGATCACTACGTCTGGCTGAGAATGGTTTGTTAGCCACACAGCCATTTCACCATCTGTAGCTTCTGCTACTACTTCTATATCTGGTTGTTGCTCCAGTTTAGTACGTAAACCCAACCGAAATAACTCATCATTTTCAACTAATAAAATGCGAAGCGCAGCAGTCATAGTAGTAGGAAGCTAAATTTAATCAGTCGAGATAGGTATGCTAAAGCCGAATAATACTCCGTGTGGAGAGAGATTCTCTACCCAAATCTCGCCATTATGAGCTTTAATAATTTGGCGACTGAGGTAAAGATATAAACCTAATGCCATTCCTTGGCGATCGCCCTCTCCTTGATAAAAATGCTCAAATACATAAGGTAATTCTTCTTTAGCAATTACCCGACCATCATCAATAACTTTGATAGTGTAGTGTGGAGACTCGGCTTCTAGCAAAATTTTAACTTCGCCATCACGTCGGGCATAGTTAATTGCGTTAGTCAGCAGAGTTGTTATAACTTTTTCTATTTGTAGTGCATCACAATTAACCCTAACAGATACGTAATTGTCTTGAATCTCAAGCTTAACTCGCACATTTCGGCTATTTGCTAACTCGGTAAGTGTGGTAATTACTTCCTGAACTAAATTAAGTAAGTTAATTGGAGCTAAACGTAATTTCAATCCATGTGTGTCATTCTGGTAAATATCTAACATTGTTTGCACCAGATTTACACTATTAATGTGGCTCCGAGACATTATTTCTAATACTTGTCTTTGGGCTGGTACAATGTCACCAAATTCACCTTGTTGCAAAGCTTCAATAGCTTCAATTGCCCCTAAAATTGGTGCTTTTAAGTCACGAGTCAATGTATAAACAAAATCTTCTCGTATATGAGCTATTTGCTCTTGAAACTTCAACTCTGCTTCTTGATGAACGATAATTTTTTCGTAGCGTTTTCGGCTAATATTAGCTAGTAATCCAGTTATTACCAATGCTGCTCCAGCAATTAACCTATTAGTTATATCTACGAAGTCAACTGCCTTTGTTAGAGGAATAAATAAATTCAAGAGTGTTAAAGCTACCGCCCCTAAAGTTATCGGCAGTGTTATAGGTCGATTCAAGCGTAAACTTGCTAATAAGATTGGTAGTGTATATAGGTATCCAAAAACATACTTTGGGGGGGGTGGAATACTCCAGTAATATAAAAATAATGAACAATATAACAATCAGCAAGTAAGTTCTTAGATTTTGGTTTTTAGTCAAAAGAGTTTCTTTAATATTTGATCCTCGCTCTAACATTTTAAAACTTTATGGTTTGAGCATAATAACAAGATACTTAATAATTTTAAAATAAACTATAGTTTATAAAATATATAGCTGCGTTTATAATCTATATCTAGAACTATAAAATTTTGTTTATGTAAAAAATATTATGTATAAAAAATGGCTTGTTTTCTGTAATGTATCGTTTTCAAGTTGCATTTGATATAATATAGAATATATTAAGTAATATAATTTAACCAGAAGCAGAATAGCAAGTTCAACCAAAGAAATGAATGAGACAGTATGAAAAATCTGTCTGCTTTCATAGCACGGGGTACTTGCGTAAAATAAAGAAAAATGGTAATTTTACATCACTAATTGAAGTGTTGAGATTTGCTAAATAACATTATTTGCCTTGAGCTTGATAAATCTAAATAAAAAACTTAGCTATTTTCAAAATTAACATTAAATAAATTAATAGTTGCTTTCACAAAATATAGAAAAAATATGTTTTTTCTACTTTCAGTCATTCAAAATGCAAGTAGTTAAACATCTAGTGATAGTATCACCGCCTCATTTAGAAGTAGTCATGCTGTACCCATAAATATGAAAAGTAGATGATTGAAGAATGGGAACGCTTCTTTACACTTTCGTTAGATTTAATGTGTATTGCTGGCTTTGATGGCTACTTTAAGCACTTAAACTCAGCATGGGAGAAAGTCCTTGGCTTTACTAATGAGGAACTACTAGCAAAACCATTTATCCAGTTTGTGCATCCAGAAGACCGCGCTGCTACTTTAATAGAATTAGAGCGATTAACTGCGGGTACGGACACAATTAACTTTGAGAATCGGTATCTCTGTCAAGACGGCAGGGCAAACGCATCTAAGTTTTATTAAATTTAATTGACAAATAGTTGCTCATAAGGTTTAGTTGCCATTTAACTAATTCTTGTCAGAAGAAACATCACTTCTCTAACTTGATAAAAATAACCAAA
>JAHHHE010000107.1 GCA_019359535.1 Gloeocapsa sp. UFS-A4-WI-NPMV-4B04 | reverse complement strand
AGCGACGCACAGTTTATTACTACCCCTCTGATACGGATAAAAACCCTAGTGAAAAAAAGGGGGACACTCCCTCTGACACGAATAAAGGGCCTAGTGAAAAAAAGGGGGACACTCCCCCCCCCCCACCTAGTGTTCCAGATGTGATCGAATATCCTGAAACTATTACTATGTCTAACTTACAGAGGTCGATCACAGATCGATCACAAGTCGATCACACATTGATCACAAATATAGAAAAAGAAGTGATGCGATCGCACTCTAACCCAGTCACAGTAACTTCTTCAGAGGTCGATCACATCTCTGACGCACAAGGGGGGGGAGTGGGTGTTAATCAACCGCAAAATGCCGAAGCGCCCGAATTCTTTAAAGTAGGTGATCGCGTTTTTTGGGATCACTGTCCTGGGTATTGCGCTAGTTTAAATCCTTTTACAATCACAGCGATTGAGGGGGATTATGCAATGCTAGACTTCATGGCAACCTCCGTGCCGTTAACCGCTTTGAGGTTCGAGCAGGGGGCAAGTCATGAGTAAATCAAAAAGCAAATTATCTGCTCAAGAGCAGCGCGATCACCCTCGTTTGAAGCAGGTTGTTAGTCAAAGCATCCAAGCAGCCCAACGAGAACTAGCAGAAATCGAGCGAACTGGGATTTGGCGCTCAACTCACAAAACCTTTGAGGAGTATTGTTTCGCGAGGTTTGGGTTTGATCTTTTAAACCTAGATACCGAGTCATTGTTGCAATTAGCCGGCAAAGCATCGCCTGATGCCGCGCCTTTGATGAGGTCGGAGGATGAGCCATGAACGAAGTCCACCAAAGCCACGCGGCCGAGCTAGAGCGGCAGGATTTAATCAGGCAGTGCCACTGCTTAATTGCTGTGATCGCAAATCGTCCTACGTCAGTAAAGCTTTTGCGAAAAGTTGTCCCAATGCTCCAAATCTATGCTGGTTACAAAGCAAGCCGTGCGAGGCTTAAGCAGCGCGGCAGCAGGTGAGGGTGTGATTGGGCTGTATTGCGAGGCTAGACTTCAGAAACTATACAAAAATGTCTTGTTAATAAGCTTGCAAAAATCGGTGACTAATAAGTGAGCAAAGTTTTAAACTGGAGCGCTTCCACAGACATCCATACTGTATGCCGCAGAGCAGGTGGGCGACGCAGCTATAACGCGCATCGGCAGTTTCAGGCATCGTGGCGCAGGGTTCAAGTTGTTAGCTTCTTGCGGCAGTGGGGATTTAAGCATGGTGTCCAGCGCCAAATCGCTTCTGCGTTGGGCGTTAGTGAGGCAACAATCAGCCGTGACCTTGCGGTATTAAACGCCCAGTCTGGTCCGTGTCAGAGCTGCGGGAAATGGTGTTGATTGAGCTATGTTTGTGGCACGACAACGGGCAGAGCTGGGGAAATACTTGCACAAGAAGCTACGCGCTCACGTCGTAATTCGTTTGACGAGCAGCTTGCCATTCGCCGCGCTCTATTTTCTAAAGCTTACAATGACAAGAACTGGCGTTTGTGTCTTGATGTCCTCAAAGACCAATGTAACCTGATGAATATGTACCCCAGTCGCGTTAGTGAACTAGAGGTAGTAAAAATACTTGTAGATGCTAACGTTGTGCCAGTTGAAGTGCTAGACAAAATCAGCACTGCGTTAGGGCAGTTTCAGCAGAGTGCGATCGCGGCTATCTCTCAAAAAGACGGGTATCTTTCTAGCGGACCCAGCACGTAGACCAGGCGCATGAGTTCGTTGTAGTGGTGGGAAAAATAACAAATAGCCCAATGTGGTTTTCTAGCTCTTTAAAGAAAGATGCCTCAAATTGGCAATCCTAAGAGTTTGCCAATCAAAGGTAGTAATTTAGTACAAGCTTCAGCCAATTTGGCGGTGTCGGGGAGAAAGGAGGCTGCACCTTTCAGAAGGTTGATCGCTTGTCTTCCCATATCTTTCTTCTCAGGCTGTTCAGGATCTTGAGCGACTTCGGCTAACACTTGTACTTGTGTGACAGCAGTTTCCTTGCCTTTTTGAGGTAGCTCGGTATCAGTTTCTATTATTTCTTGTAGTTGCCGTAATAGATCCTTGATTCCGGGTTCGTCAGATTTGGGGGATTCTGGTAGCTGGTTAATCGCATTTGTCACATTACCGCTGATTGTGCCCAGGTTCAGAACACCGCTGACATCGCCGCCAGAAATGCCACTGACATTGCCAATGTCGCCACCTGCATTGATATTGATTGAGCTTTTCTCAGTCACGGTATCCCCCAAACTGTAGTAGGTTTCTATGTAAGATTTATTACTCTCGATCGCAGTTATCACCATTTTTTCCAGGCTGCGAATGCGTTCGTCTTTTTCAGCTATGCCAGCTAAAAGTGTTTGCACATCACTGTATGGCAATGAGGAGACTTGCCGATATTTTTCAAAATATTCTGCATTAAGTTGAGATTGGTCTACTCTATCTGTTACTCTAGCCTGAAGGCGAATTTTATCTTCTCCTCGTCCTTCCAAAGCTACAACTTCTAAATCTGCTTCTGGGTGAGCCTCGGCTAACTGCTTGAGGGCAATCGCCGCAGCGCTGGGATCAATTCCTTCGTAATGGTATAGGTCAAGAGTTTTGAAGGTACTTGCCACTTGACGAGGATCGATGTTCTGTTGGCGATAAAGATCTAATGTTTTGACGATCGGTGCAATGAAATCTGAGAAATCGTCTTCTTTGAAGGTTTCATGTCGGTTGTCTGGTTTACGCCAAGGATCAGGGTCAGCTTGGGTAGGTAGACGCATGTAGATGTACTCGCATCGCACGTCCTGGAAATTGGTGTCTGTAGAAATTGCCCAATCTTGGATATGAGCACCTGTCAGGCAGGCGTAGGTTAAATCAGTGCGGTATAGCTGTGTCTGTACCAATTTGGCACGAGATAAATCGGTGCTCTGCAAAGTAGCTTCACTAAGATCAGCACCAATAAGGCTGCTATCTGATAAGTTAGCATTTTGGAGATTGACACCCCTCAAATCGCACCGATCAAAGTTTTTCCCCTTCCCCTCCTTGCTAATTAATAATTCACGAACTTCTCTGTTTTCCAGGTATGTTCTACCTATCCGAGCTTGACTCAACCCGTTTGCTTGGAACCAGTTAGTCCGAGCTAAAATGGCTCCTCTCAGATCTGTATGTTTGAGGAGCGCCTGGGTAAAGTTAGCATTGGTCAAATCCGCATTCCGAAAGCTCGTTCCCTTACCAGCACAGATAGCAGTCGTCATTGATGAGATGAGAGCATACCTGCGATCACCAGCCAGTGAACGATTAGCAGCATGAAAGCTCAACAGAAAGAAACTAAGAGTCGAGATGATGGCAGCAATAGAACCGGGAACAATCACTTCAGGATTGTCTTGAGGGATGCCTAGACCTGCACCAACGACTACCCCGAATAGAGCTAACACTGCAAGAGCAATCAAAACTCCTTTTCCAGCGATTACCCGAACGATAGCGGTGACCAAAGCTCCAGTTACAGTTCCTGCTACAACACCAGCGATCGCCACTGCCTGAATCACCGCTCCAGCAATGGCATCGGAAGTCCCGACAGCCGCTACAAATGCTATTGCTGCGGCAACAATAAGCGCCAATCCTCCAATTTCTGATCCCCAGCCTCGGCGAAGCGCCAAAAAGCTAAAGCCAAGCAGAATCAGCAGAGCAATTCCGCTAAAGAGGAAATCAATACTTTGTATACCTTGATGAACCAGCAGAACGCCTACAGAAACTCCCCCGTAGGCTGCATCTAGTCCAGCAACAAACGCTAAAGTAAGAGAGCCAATGATCAAGCTAATTGCCCATTGGCGCCGCAAGCCTGCACGAGAATGGGTGAAGTCTGCACCTACTAAAACTGCATTTGTAAAATCTACCCCACAAATGTCAGCATAGCTAAAGTCTACCTTCGAGAGGTTATGACCTCTGAAAGACTGACCTCGAAGATTAGCGCGACGGAAATCTTGAGACATAGTCTACATATTTAGCTATCTGCACCTAGGAAAAACTTTACGGCTTCCTGGGATTGAGCAAACAAGAGGATGGGAAGGTCTAGACCGTATTTCTTTTCTAATAACTGTAGGGGGGGCACAGCTGCGTAGTACGCATCCTTCTTCTTGTCTACCATGAAGAATTTGCAATCCTCCGAAAGGATCTTGCCCCTCTTGTAGCGTTTCAGGTGATCTGTGATCGATAATCTCAATTGCCGGACTTTCAGTGTTTTCGAAGTTTTCTTGGCTTTGGGCATGCGCTGCCTGTGGAGTAGAAATCAAACCGAGCAGTGTGCTAACAGCACCAAGTATTGCGAACTTTTTCATAATTACCTCTTGCGAACTTTTTCATAATTACCTCTCAAGAGTAAACTTGAACCTACACTCCACAAGCGTGATCACAAAACTTTGTATTTTTAAAGGATAAGAAATTCATCTTTCCTCCTCATTACAAATAAGGGATAATCGTGCTTCAGGCTCTATTGCAAACTAGTCAAATCAAACTGTTAACATAGACCGCGTTAATGTGGTTGTCAAAAACCAGGGTATTCAAATTGTTACTAATCTTTACATAAAACCTAGACAGGTTATTAAGTTTAGAGATGCTCAATTAGCAGGTTCATCAACTAATGCTAGAGGTTATGTTCAAAACATTATAGGCTGGTTAGATGAAAACCAATATGGTCACTACGGTAACTTCTTAATGTGCAAGTATATTATCGGTAGTGGTGCCGAAGGCTCTTATAATGCAGACAGAGAAAAATTTTGTCAACCTAAATAAATAATGATAAGGGTTGTGTTGCAAAAGCTGGTGCTGGTCTGGTAAAAGTAGCAGGCTCAAAGACTGCACAAAATTATCAAAACCCAATTACCGCAACAGCAGATCGTCTTTGCTCTGGGGTCACTTCCAGGTAACGCTGTAAAGTCCCTAAATCATTGTGACCCGATATCTCCTGAATATGTCGTAGGGGAATACCAGCGCTGGACATCTGGGTGAGGGCAGTACGCCTAAAGCTGTGGGTACTAACTCCGAAAAGACCAACGCGATCACAAGCAGCTTTAAGGATTTTGTCTGCCATGAATCGAGTCAATGTTAGAGATCGCCCTCGCATCCCTGGAAAAAACGCCCCAGTTCGCGTTGGTTGATACTCTGCCAACAATGCAGCTAGACCAGGCTGGATGTCCACAACCCTTGTTTTGAGTTTACCCTTGGTGATAGACTTTCGGAAGGTAGGCACCCCTGAGCGAATGTCTGTGGTTTGGAGTGCCAGCGCTTCTGATACCCGACAGCCAGTAAATAAGCAGATGCTAAACAAAGCGCGATTGCGTGGCGAAATGAATCCTTCACTAAACAGCAGCCTCAGTTCCGCTGAGTCAAAAATCTTCCCCTGCCATTTTCGTCAACTTTTATCGGATAATTTTAGCTGATTTAACCACATTACACAAATACTATTTTCTTGTTGCTCTTGCGGAATTGCCAATGCTAAGCCTGTAGCAACTCTAAATCTGTCTTTTATTTCTTGCAATGCCCCAAGATTTCTCCCACCAGAATCTACGAGGTCGTTCTTTAAAAGGTCAAAACCTGAATGGAGCTGACTTCAGTGGTGCAGATATTCGAGGAGCAGATTTTACTCATGCCTTACTTATCGGTGCAAACTTCGGGGGGGCTAAGGCTGGGCTGCAGCGGTGTGGGGTAGTTGGGCTGGTTGGATTTTCGTGGCTCCTAGCAGGATTATCAGGTTTTTCTTCAGCGGTAACAAGTGCTTTTGTATTAAGTGTTTTTGAACCTCGGAACGAATTAAGTTTCATCGGGGCAATAGTCAGTCTAATTGTGCCTGCTATCTCCTTCATCCTTGTTTTTCATAAAGGTTTGGTAGCCGAAACCGGAGCCGCAACTATAGTCCTAGTTTCAGCCTTCCTTGTAGTTTTAACCGGAGCCGGAGCCGTAACCTTATTCAACGCCGGAATCGACGACGTAGTCAAACTTTTAGGTACATCCATAGTCGCAGCCGTAGCCGTAGCCATATTCTCAGCCATAGTCTTAGCCGGATTCGGAGCCTTAGCCTTATCTATAGCCTTAGCTTTAGCCTTAGCCGGATCCGGAGCCATAGCCATATCCGTAGCCGTATCCGTAGCCGTATCCGTAGCCGTATCCGTAGCCGTATCCTTAAGCGTAACCGAAGCCGTATTAGCCGTAATCGTATTCTTAGTCGTAGCTTTGGCTTTAGCTTTGGCTTTAGCTAGTGCATATATCGGATGGCGCAGTTGGGCAGGAGATGAAAAATATGCTTTGGTTCGCTCGTTTGCAGTTGCCTTTGCTGCCACTGGTGGTACAAGCTTTCGCGCTGCTAATTTAACCGATGCTAATTTTGCTGGAGCAAGGCTGAAAAGCACTGACTTTAGAAGCGCTATTGTTACCCGTACCTGCTGGCACAACACTAAAATGCTTGATCGCGTTCGTCCTGGTACGACTTATCTTCAAAATGCTCAGTTGCGACAAGTGCTAGTTACAGGACTTGGGCAGGACAAGAATTTTGACCGTCAAGACTTAAGAGGTGTCAACTTCCAAGGTGCTAGCCTAGCAGATGCTAGTTTTATTGGGGCAGACTTGAGCGGTGCTAATTTGCAAGATGCTGACCTATCTAAAGCAAAGCTAGTACAAGCACAGTTAGACGAAACAGACTTGACAGGTGCTACTCTCACTGGCGCTTGCATAGAAGATTGGGGTATTACCAGTCATACCAAGCTAAGTGGGGTCAGGTGCGAGTATGTCTTCATGCGGCAGCCAACTCAAGAAGACCCCAATCCTCGCCGCAAACCTGACAACTGGGAGGAGAAGTTCGAAGACGGTGATTTTGCTGATTTCATCCAACCAATAGTCGATACGCTCGACCTCTACCACAACCAAAGCATTGACCCCCGTGCGATCGCGATTTCATTTAAGCAGTTGGCTGAAAACCATCCTGATGCAGAGCTAAGAATTGCGGGGATGGAAGTACGAGGTGAAGATAAGTTTCTGCTCAGAGCCAAAACTGCTCCTGGCGCAGATAAATCACAACTGAGTGCTGAATACTTTGAGATATACAATCAGCTAAAAGTACTGGCACAACAAGAATCTCAGAAGCTTTTAACCGAAAAAGATAACCGGATTAGTAGTTTAGAGAACATGGTAGCTACGGCACTACAGCGCTCTAGCTTCTACTCAGGAACACATATACAGAAGGTGGAAACTATGTCTCATAGTCCTGGTAGCTTTTCAGTTGGCGGTTCTGTCGACGGCAATGTCAACAATGTTCAAGGCGATCACAATCGGACAATCCAAGGTGACAACAACCAAGCGGTGCTAGGTGACAATAACCAAGCCACGCAACGCAATCAAGCGAGTGCAGACCCCGAAACATCACTAACTCAAGCTGATGTTGTCAAGTTGCTGACAGACCTTGAAACTTTAATTCGAGGGGCAGAACTGCCAGAGAAAACTAAAGAAGAAGCAATCGAAGACTTGAGTGCGGCAAAGAAAGCGACAGATAAAGAGGAGCCGAAAAAGAGCGTAGCACTTGTTAATTTGGAAAGTATGGCAACAACGCTTGAAAAAGCGAGTAAGACTGTAGAAGCAGGTCAGACTCTATGGGGTAAAGCTAAACCTGTTGTTGTTAAGATTGCAGGCTGGTTAGGTGCATCTGCTGGTTCCCACCTATTGGGTTTGTAAAACAATGCAAGTCTCTGTTGGAGAATCGCGTTAAAACAACGCCCCTGACTTGGGTTGATATTCTGCCAACAATTTAGTTAAACAAGGCTAACAGCGCGGATGTCCACGACCCTAGTTTTGAGTTTGCCCTTAGTGGTAGACTTTCGGAAGGTAAGCACCCCTGAGCGAATGTCTGTGGTCAGGAGTGCCACCGCTTCAGACACCCGGCAACCCGTGAATAAGCAGATGCCAAACAAAGCGCGATCGCGTTGCGACACAAATCCTTCAGTAAAAAGTAGCCTCAACTCGTCTGGGTTAAAATCTTCCCCTGCCCATTTCCTGAAACTTTCATCGGATAACTTTGGCTAATAAACCCAGATTACACGAAACTATCATTTCGTGTAATAGAGGCATCAAAGCATTGATTTATCGTTGTTGGCTCGAAGGAGCTAACCCCACTTAACTTTTGCTTATTAATCAACGGCTACCCATCCCACGACAGAATCAGGGTTGCAGCCATTTTCTATAGTTTCTGCTTATGCTATCGCTGCTATCACTGATTACAGTTATAATCGGCTATCTTTGGTTCATAACTGATAGCAGAATTAGCAGCGATGGCAGAGTCACCAATGGTCGGGGTAGAGAAAAGTAGTGTCTCCAATGTAATATTTCATCTGCTCATGCTGTTCAGGCAAGGGCAAAACCTCAAAGCTTCATTACAGTCTCTCATAGCTTCCACTAAATCTCTTTTGTCTTCTAACGCTTCGGTGCTGACTTGCAACCATTGGTTAGCCCAAAACCAGACTTCTTCTGAGTGATAACTCCACGCAATCCGCAAGATCATGTTAGTTAATTCCTTAAGGGTTTGAATAACTTGGCTCTTGTATCGCTCTTCGTAAAACCAATTAAAAACTCTATTTCTAGCGCCGTAACCTAAAGTACCGCGATATAAATTAAGCTCTCGTGGCGTGATAAAGAACAGTATGTTGTTGGTGATTAGCTCTCGATATCTCAAAACCTGATTACGCCCATTGAGCAGTGGTTGAAAGTGAGTAATGAGCGCTGTTTCCGAGGAATTCATTATCACTGCGTCGCACTCCATCCAGGCAATTCGCACATTACTTAGCTGCTGTAGCTCTTCAAGCTTATGATGGCTACTCCACCGCTTAACTAAGCGACCAGCTTTGCCGATATAGAGAATTTCATCATCTTCATTAAAAACAAAGTAGAGAGCAGATTTATCTGGTAAGTTGCGACGTGATTCTAGTGGTAATGATGGTAGGGCTAAAAGATTGATGTCTTTCGGATCTATCGTAAGCATCTAGTTTAATTTCTGAGCATTGTTTCAAGCATCTTCGACATGGATACTATTTGTGGTTTAGAAGTCGTGAAGAATTAGTGAAGATACTGCGATTTTGAACAAACACTTTCGTTTATCCTTGATTCATAACTGATAGCAGAATTAGCAACGATGGCAGAGTCACCGATGGTCGGAGCTAGGGTTCCCCAAGATTGGCAGCAACAAATACAGGCGATCGCTGACCTGCAAGACCGGGTGGCTTCCCTGGAGCGGAAGCTAGTGGGCTTAGGCCGTCTAGTTGGCTAGGGCATTAATGAAGTGAAAATAAGGGACAAGACGAAATTAGTAAGAACCCTTCTTTGGTGATTTGATGGAAAAGCTTGATGTTGTGGCACTTTTCTCGGGTTGCGGAGGACTTGATCTAGGTTTTTCACAAGCTGGTTTCAACGTTGCATGGGCAAACGAATTTGATAAGGATATCTGGGAGACTTACGAAAAAAATCATCCTAAGGCTTTTTTTGATAAAAGGGATATTAGAAAGATTTCTTCTACTGAAATACCAGATTGTATTGGTATTATTGGTGGTCCCCCTTGCCAAAGCTGGAGTGAAGCTGGTAAGCAAAAGGGAATGAATGACGAACGGGGTCAACTTTTTTTTGACTACGTTCGAATTCTCAAAGATAAACAACCCCTATTTTTTTTAGCTGAAAATGTTTCCGGAATGCTTCATAAAAAACATGAGCCAGCATTATTGAATATAATTGCTGCTTTTGAAGAAGCCGGTTATAACATTTCTTATAAATTGCTAAATGCAATGTTTTACAATGTACCACAAGATAGAAAGCGCGTTATTTTCGTTGGTTATCATCTTGATTTAGGAAGACGATTCGATTTTGATTGTATTGCTCGTATACTTCCCATACCTACGTTAAGGCAAGCCATATGGGATTTACAAGATTATGCCCTGCCTGCTATTAAAAAAAATAAAACTAATCTAAAAGTTTGTTCCTTTCCTAATCATGAATATATGCAGGGGGGTTTTTCCAGTATTTATATGTCACGAAATCGAGTTCGCTCTTGGGATGAACCATCTTTTACAATTCAAGCCGGTGGTCGCCACGCTCCAATCCATCCACAAGCAAATAGAATGATTCACGTAGGACAAGATGAATGGATTTTTGATCCTAATTCACCGCATCCTTACAGAAGATTGTCTGTTCGAGAATGTGCTAAAATTCAAACTTTTCCTGACAATTTCATTTTTTACTACAAAGATTTATCTTCTGCATACAAAATGATTGGTAATGCAGTGCCTGTTAATCTTGGCTGTGCTGTAGCCGAGGCTATCAAAGCGGATTTATTCAGTCCAAATCAGAAGGCTAAAAAAGAAACCACTACAAGTATACCATTGCAACTAAGTTTAAATTTTCCTTGTAGCTAAATGAGTTATTAAAAACTTATGGCAAACTTTCTTCAAGCAATACATACAGCTATTAACAACAATATTACAGATGTTGCCAGCTTTTATCGTAGTAGAAATAAAATTAATGCTGTTGGCGATGCTTTAGAAGCTTTTGTGAAAGATATTTTTGCTAACACGTTAAATGAAACTAATGAAAATACTAAAAATGATGTTTATGAAAAAGTTTTTTCATATTCTGGAAACCCAAATAATCCTCCTGATTTAATGTTAATAAATAGAGGAGATGCAATTGAAGTTAAAAAAATAGATGCAGAACGTAAGCAAATTGCATTAAACAGTTCTTACCCGTCAGCAAAATTATTTTCTGATAGTCCTATGATTACCACCACCTGTCGTAATTGTGAAAACTGGGATGAAAGAGATATAATTTACATAATTGGTTCGATTAATAAGACAGCTAATAAGTTAACTCTGTTGTGGTTTGTATACGGTGATTGTTATGCTGCTAGTAAAGAAGTTTATGAAAGAATTAGAACTACAATAGCTAGTGGTCTTCTTTCAATACCAGAAGTTGAGTTTAGTGACACAAATGAGTTAGGTCGAGTTAATAAGGTAGACCCTCTAGGTATAACTCACTTGAGAATTAGAGGGATGTGGAATATAGAGCACCCAAGTAAGGTTTATAGTTATCTCAATATAAAGCACTTGCCGAATAAAACACTTAGATTGTTTGCGCTAGTGCGAGAAAGTAAATATCAGTCTTTCCCTTTGGAAGATAGAGAAAGGCTTGAAACTTCAGTTAATTCTAATTTTAGTATTACAGATGTACAAATTAAGTTACCTGATAATCCTGTAAAACTAGTTCCTGCAAAACTAATTACCTATCAAATTTAAAATTTAACCTGTATTAATTTAACTTTTTACAAGGCTTAATGTTAGGGTTCCCTTTACCGCGTACCAATAGCACTGCACTTGTAGCATTATAGAATGTTTAAAAAGTTTCAGGAGGTAGCAACTTAAGCTAACCGCCTGACCATAAGTCGAGTAATGGAAATGTAGATGGCAACGATGGCAGCAAGAAATTAGTGTGATCGCTACTGCTTCCGGTCGCAAGGAAGCTGAGATTGTGCGGGAGGCTCTAGGCGAATATTTAGGGCAGGCTGAGCAAGCGGTGGGGAGTTGACCCTTGGGCGATCAAAATCTAATCTTGACAAAGACTTCACCTATTAACTCTTTGCCATATATCTCTAGGAATTGTAGGGCTCTCTGCATTTAATTGGTTCCATCGCTCCCGCAAATTAGTAACAAACTTTTCTAACTCTTCACTGTTTTGTGTAGGAAAAGCAGTTTCCTGTTCTAGTTCTCTCATTAAAACACTGTAGTTATTTCCAGCTTTACGATGTCTTTCTGCGCGTTCTTCAAACCTTAAAAAAGTTTGAAGACTTGCTAAAATAGCTGACATAACGCTAGCAATACCAGCAGCAATTTTGAGTGAAATATTGGGTTTCTCTTGCAACGTTGCGAAAATACTTGTCCCTACAAGAGTTGATAGGATAATTGTAGGAATTCCAATCCAGTTATGTAGACTTTGGAAGCGACCCGCCGCTTCATGATGACCTGCTAAAACTATGTATGCTCGATTAAGCCACTTTTCTAAAAGTTCATTTAATTCCATAATTCATCTTCTTTCTCAAGCTTTGAAGGAAGCGTAATAAATTATTATGTTTTGTAATATGCCGTTAAAAACTTAAAGCTTAATGAGGATGAGCGACAAAAACATAGGAAATTGATCTGTATAATTCTCAATAAACTAGTCACAAGTGACTAGTATGTTTTAATGTAGTACAAAACATAATAATTTTATTACGCTTCCTGAACTTATTAATCATTCTCTCAATTTACCAAGAACTGCAAAAATTTCTTCTAATAACTTAGTTAATTGAAATATTTACAGGCTATGGGTGAAAACAGAGATTACCTGGTAGCAACTAGTGTTTTAAGCTGTCACAACTCGTTTGTACCGAACTGGATTTCCAGCAGACGGTATCCGCTCCCATCCCACCTCTTTAAGTTTTCCATTTTCTTCCCACAACCGGATTGCCTCATGGCTGACATTAAATAGCTTGCCTAATTCTTTGCGCGATCGCATCTCTTGATCGAGTTTTGGTGCTGTAGGAATATCTTTAACTTCCTCCTCCCGTACGACTGTTCTGCGCGGTGGCTTCTGCTTGAGAGATTCCGCCTCGACTCTCAAGCGCTTAACTCCCCCAGTTCTAACTCCAGGGCAGCGAAGCGATCCTGAATGGGTGCTAGATGGTTAACTGTTTTCTCTACTTGGTCTAGCCTTGCTATCACTTCTGCTATCACATTGCTATCAGCTAAATCTTTGTTGTTATCTCCAGTTATCAAACTGCTATCAGGGGAGTCTAAAAACCTTGTCGCTAGAGCTTCTAAGACTTCTTGAAGGGTGAGCCTTTCTGATGCTGCCCAACCTTTCAGGCGCTCTAGTTTCTCTTTGTCCCAACGAAATATTACCTGCACTCGTTCGCTCATGCTATCACTCGATAAGTATTTGATAACTCATGATAACACCATTGATATCAAAGCTGATAGCAACTGATAAAATAGTGATAACAATTGATATTATATTTGATATCGGTTGATATAGGCTGATAACAAAACTGTTATCACGACAAAAGAAAACCCCAAGCTGTTAAGCTCAGGGTAGTTTCCATCAATGGTTGTGTCTCCGCCTGCTGATGGTTTACATATTTAGAATGACACTAAACAGTAGTGCGATCGCCCTCTTTTGATAGCGCTTCAACCTTCGCTTCTAACTCGGCAATTCTCTGTGCTTGAGTCCTAAGTAATTCTTGCTGCTGGTTAACTATAGTTGTCAAACTTCCCACACTACCAGCTAAGTCCCGAACAATTTCTCGTAAGCGATAAACTGGGTCGCTCTTGTCCGTGAAGATAAAAGGTAGGTCTTGATAGTCGTCCATACCTAACTTACACGGGCTGAATTTTCTGACTGAACACTAGATAAATATTGCTCAATTGCTGTCCGAACAATGTCTGGAACTGTGCAGTTTTTTTCATCTGCCAAAATTTTTAGCTGATTTTTTGTTTCTGGAAGTACTAGGGTTTTTATCTGCTCTGACAAAGGCTTTTCTCTACCGTTGTCAAAACGGTATTTAGTCCCAAACTCTGGATTCCCACCTGGTCTCCCACTTCCTTTTCCCATAATTATTTATTCTCCTATCCTGATAACTAAGAAATATAAAGATGTTATGGTCAGACTTTACTTTAGCGAGGTACTTAGCTATAGTAGTTATGTAAGCGTTTCATGGCAACGCAGTAACAGATTGGACCCTGACGACTACGCTGCCACCCCTTTTAGCGAGGTACTTTAATCATGACATACGACATAGGGTTTGAGCTAGACCAGCAGCGTTGTGAGCAACAAGCCACGATTGCTGAGGAATTGTTTATAAGTGGTCAAGGCGATGGCTTCGACGGTAATTATCCTGCAAGTTCAGAAATAGATTATCTGGCGGGGTACAGCCAAGGATTGAGACGGAGGCTAGCAGACATTCAAGGTCAAGCCTTGTTATTACAGCAGGAAGGCTTGGTAGTTGAAGCCATGTTTGGGGACGAACTTGTATTCTAAAAAGCTAAAAACGTTGGGGCGCTCTTGAGTGTCCCCATCCCTTCACTAAACAAACAAAGGTTCTATGGCAAAAGTCGTTTCTCCTATCACCGCAAAAGTCGAAGTTATTGGCAAGCTCAAAGAAAGCAGTTTCCAGCCGGGGCAATATTATCGCTCAGTGCTATTTATTGACGAGAGCCAGCCAGAGGGGTCGGAGGCAGCAAAAATCTGGAAATCGCTTAGTGATCAAGAATGCGAGGGGTTAGCAAAAGGTGGCGCGGTTCAGCTAGTTCCTGCTGGTACAGATAAGAACGGGAAAGATAAACACAATATCGTTCTGCTAAGTGATAGTAACCCGGCTGCGATCAAGAGCAGCCCTGACGATACACCGCTAGTAAGTGAATGGAGTTCAGAGCAGAAACGAGCGATCGCGGCTTATGTTGAGAATCAAGCTGACTTACTTAGCTTCTGTTTGAAAGTTAGCAGAGAGAAGTTTAGTCCATTGGTGCAAAGTGAAGAATCAATCAGGACTTTGGCGACTACGCTTTACATCAATGCACAACGTAAATTTCAATCAATGAAACAACCGACCGAGGCACAGTCTTGAGAGCGATCGCCCGGTAGATTCCACGACAAAAACATATCTTTATTAGAGGGACTAATGACAGAGGCTAAATCAGAAATCACGCTTAAATTTAACGAGCTTCCCAAAGCCAAACCAGCAGAAAACAAGAAAGTCGAAATAACGCTTACCGACCAAAACGGAGTTGTCTTTACAGCTAAAATCAATGCCAAAAGCTGGCGTAAAGCCGAAGCTGATGCAGCAGCTTTCAGTGATTGGGGTGGGGCTGTGAGTGGCAAGCTAGGGCAACCTACAGAAAACGGTTTTGAAGTGGTTGACGCTGGCATAAAGATTTTTGAGAAGAAGGCTAAGGAACCTCAGCAAGAAGTTAGCACAGTTAGTTCTGATGTGATGCCCGTCTTGTGACTGAGGTCTGATTATAGAGGTAGCGCGATCACTATGACCCAAACCACTATTCATCTAGTCGCTAGCATCCAAGGCGTTGAAAGGATTTTTAGGCATGAAAAATAGTATTTACAGCATCAACATTTTTGAAGATCCAAACTATATGCTGGGAATGACCAGAAATACTTCCTTGGGTCATAAGCAATACTCCTTCTCTAAGTTAGCAGAAGAAGCTTGGGAAAAAACTGCTGACAAAGGTTTATGCTGTCGTCGCTCTGATCACGAGATTTGGGCTAATTGGACTAATAGCGAAGTCGTTACTGAAACAGGCTCGGAAGCTCGATTTAAAGAAATAATTGGATATGTGAAAGCTTTAGCAGAGCTTCCTTTTTTGGTACTACAGGATTGCGGCGTTGTTTGCTCAGAAGCTGTGGATCAGAATTTGAAAAAGAACTATTTAGGCTTATCCCAATGGCTAGAGTTTCATTTACTGCATAACGTAGATATTTTACTAGAAATGAACCCTATCTATTACAAACATTATGCTGATAAAGCCGCTGTATTACGGGATTTATATGGCTTAGTTCAAGACATATATGCTAGTAAAAACGAGCTTTGTCGCTGGGCTAAAGCTTTTTCTCCAGCTCAGCTTCTGTTTTGCTGCATGATTCAATTCTGTTTTAAAGACTTGCAAGAGAAAAACTTGCTTCCTGGTGGAAGAAACGTAGAGAAGACCGAATATACTCAAAATATTTTCCAGTTTGTAAGAGCGGTAAGTAATCATCCTGGGCAACTCGAAATATTTATCCCTGGAAATAAACCCGTGTTTCAAATCCCCCCTTACCACGCGCTATTGATAACGGCACTCAAACTTTCAAAGCAAAATATTTACTATGTGAAAAAGCGTCGAAAATCAAGCTCTTACCAAAAATACCTGCAATCTCTTAGTAAAAGTGCTTACTACACCAAAAACAACCTACAGATGCAGCAACAACGTCTATCTCCAGATGGGGAAAACCTTGTTTATCCCACACAATATCAGTAAGTAAAAAGCACACGCAATCACGAAACGGAAGGGAAAGGTTTTTGTTAAGCAATGTTAAGCACAGAGCCTGAAACCTTTAAAATTCGTTGAAACAACCGACTTAGTGCATCGGATTTGGTCATTGGTTACTTTGACCCATAGCTATTGTCTGGAACCTATGCTGAGATTAAATTTAAAGTCAGAAGCAAAATTAGCCATGTTCAGCTTCCTAACCCAAATCCAAGCACTCAACAGTAGTACCCCACAACCTGCACAGCCTCGATTCGAGTCAAGGCGATCACGACGGCAGAAAGCCCGTGATGCTGCGAAGAGTGCCAGAAAAGCGGCTTAATATCCGATGATTTTTTAGGGCTAAATGAGTGCTGCCTGAAGTTTGGCGACCGATAGCAGCACTCTAGCCACTGCAAATAAACATACCCACTGCGGCTAAGAACTTACAGTGGGCATCTCTATGATATGAACTTTTCTACTGTTGATTTTACCCCCATTTGGGGAAGAAACTGCTGCCTCACCTCTGTAATCGAGGCACTGGAAAGCTTTAAGGATTTTTCACCCAAAACAAGAGCAGCCGCGATCGCCCTTCGCGCTTCCGAATTAGGCATCAACAGCCTGCACTTTTATATTATTGCCCTCCACGCTGGTTTGGAGGTGGCACAATGAATCGCTTAGAAACATTTGATATCCGTAACTTCAGCGATCGCCTCAACGTTCTCAAGGAAGAAAGCACTCAGCTAGTCTGCGAATGCCCTGTATGTGGTGGGCATCGCCTAACAATCAACAAACAATTAGGCGCTTACCGATGTTGGTCTGGCGACTGTGCTGTGAAAGATATTCGGGAAGCGATTGCACCTTGGGGTGAGAGGCAAGAAATCTGTATGGATCAATTGGCTACTCCTGCTACTCGTTCTAAAACTAGCAAGCTATCTAGTGTTGCATTTATTCCAGCAGTAAATACCATTTCTTTAGCGAAGCTACCCATACCCGCAGACATTCCCCAAAAACAGCGACGGCTTGATTCAGAGCGGGGTGAGATGTGGGAAATTGAGTATTCATATTCTGATACTCAATGGGTGCAACGAACCGAGTGGGCAGACCCAAGCAAGGCTAAGGGACGGGACAAAAAGACACTGCCCTACCACGTTACAGAGGTGGGTGAGATTAAGTGCGGTAAAGGTGATAAACCTTGGCTACCTTACCGCTTCAGTGAGGTAGAAAAATATGGTGCTGGTAAGTGGGTACTGTTTTCAGAAGGTGAGAAGTGTGTTGAATACGGACGTTGGCTACAGCTAATTAGCCTTACCCTTCAAGGTGGCAGCTGGACAGAGGAAGCGATCGCTCTTACCATGCTCCAGATGAAACAAGCGGATGTTGCTGGGGTTGTTTATCTACCAGACCATGACGATGCTGGAAGGAAGAAAGCTAAGAAAGTTGCGATCGCTGCTGCCAAGGCTGGACTGCCATTGCTTACCATTGAACCACTAGCACTCTGGGAAGATATGCCCGAAGCTGGAGATATAGCAGATTGGGTGAAGTGGGGTAAAGCGCAAGGTATGGAGCGTGATGATTTTATCCGCAGGTTAGAAGAGGAAATTCACGCGGCAGCTGCTCTTTCCATTGAAGAGCAGAAGCAGAACGATCCAGATGAGCGGCTAAGGCTGGATTTACACGCACTTCTAAAAGAATCTGACCCGATTCGTCGGATGCGGCGACGAGCTGAGATTGCTTCGCATTATCGGCTGAAGACATCCGACATCCAGGAAGCGCTTAAACATCTTGAGGGATTAACCAGAATAGAGGAATCGCACTGTTGGTCACTAGGTGAATTATTTGACCTTCCTCAGACTGGGATTGATTATTTAATTCCAGGAATGCTGCCAGCTGGCGAGACAGTGTTACTCGTCGCAGATCCAAAATCAGGCAAAACTTTACTTGCCTACGATGCTGCTTTCGCTGTAGCAACTGGCGAAGATACCTTCCTGGGTGAGACGACAAAACAAGGCAAGGTACTAATAATTCAGTGCGACGAATCACGCAGCACGGCTATAGGTCGCTTGATTAAGCGGGGCTTTCGTCGAGAGGATACTGATAATGTGCAGTTTATGGATGCCTTTAGTATTTCTCAGTTATCGCTACTAGAAGAGCGACTAGAGACATTCAGACCGAGCCTGGTCATCATTGACTCACTGCGGCGTATCAATGCAGGTCGGGAAGTTTCAGAAAATTCAGCAGAGTTTACGGATACGCTCTACCAGCTAAAAGAACTGCTAACCCGTTACGGGGCGGCTGGTATTGTGATTCACCATAGCAATAAGAATAACGATGCTGTCGGCGTTGGTCGGGTTCGAGGTAGCAGTGCGATCGCTGGTGCGGTTTGGGGTGTATGGCAACTTGACCATATTCCAAAACGTGACCCCAATAATAAAAAGCGGCTCATTATTGATCCAAAAGATCCAGCACGGATTCTGAGTATTACAGCACGAGATATGGAAGGACAGCGCCTCAAGATTGAACTTGACCCTGACCGCAACCAATGGACTAACTTGGGCGAGGAAGGAGCTTCAGTAGAAGAGGCAGGCGATCGCGCTGCCCAAACAGATTTAATCTTGAACCTGCTTAAACGTGTAGCACCAATTGGACTTGAAGCTTTTGAGATAAACGAAAAACTGAATTTGGGTAGAGGTATCTATTCGGTTCTCCACAGGTTACTCAGCAAGGGCATTATTGGCTCCCGTCCTTCATCCGTTGATAAGCGACGCACAGTTTATTACTACCCCTCTGATACGGATAAAAACCCTAGTGAAAAAAAGGGGGACACTCCCTCTGACACGAATAAAGGGCCTAGTGAAAAAAAGGGGGACACTCCCCCCCCCCCACC
>JAHHHE010000106.1 GCA_019359535.1 Gloeocapsa sp. UFS-A4-WI-NPMV-4B04 | reverse complement strand
AGCTCGAAAAACAATTTGTTTTTCCAAAACGGCTGTCATGCACGATTTAGTAATCGGAATGTTTATTAATAGATACGAGTTTGGACTATTTATTTAATTCTGCATCAACAACTCTACAACATCTCCAACTACATTTTAGAGAGTATTACCTTGTAACCATAACCCTGCGAAAACCGTTGTCTTATATGCAGTACAATTAATTGCAGTAAAGAAATAGTTACAAGACAAGTAAATTAGTAAGCCCCAAATCCTGAGAAAACTTTAGTTACAGTTAACATCAAAATTTTTAGATCTTGCAATAACGACCAACTCTCAAGGTATTCAAGATCTAAGCGGTTAACTGCTTCTAAATCCAATAAGTTTGATCTGGCTCCTATTTGCCAAGATCCCGTAATGCCTGGTAGTGCATTTAACCTTTTTTGTCCTTCAGGGCTGATCCTAAGCGCGTCATACAAAGCCCAAGGACGAGGGCCGACTAGACTCATCTCGCCTCTGAGTACATTCAACAATTGTGGTAACTCATCAATGCTGTACTTACGCATCCAACGTCCTAAGCCTGTGATCCGAGGATCGTCTATAAGTTTATGTAAGCCTGTTTGATTACCCATTACTTGATGGTGAAGCTTTTCTGCATCCACTACCATCGTGCGAAATTTTATAATCTGAAACAGTTTACCTCGTTGCCCAACGCGCCACTGCCGAAAGAAAATTGGTCCTGGCATATAAATACTGATTAGCAAGATTAGTCCCAGCATAAATGGACTTAAAGCCAGTAGTAATAGAGCAGCACCCACCCAGTCTATTAACCGTTTCAGCACCCAGCTAATCCGACCTTGATTATTAGGCAGTTTATTGTTTGAAGGTAGCTGTAGGAACACTACCTTTTTAGCTTGCTCGGATGCATCTGCCCAGACTTTTATCTTTGTCTCACCTAAGTTATGCTCTACGCGGAGTAACTTTGCAGATGAATTTTTTAAGCACTCAACTAAGAACTGTTTGTCCTCAATTATAGATAGATTATATTCATTAGCCTGCTGCGAGAGCTTGATAAAGAGTTGCCCCTGTCGCCACTTAACTAGATACTCAGGCAAATGATATGCTTGCCGCTTCTGCTCTTGAGCAAAGCGTGTTTGCAGGAGAAGGTTTTGAGAAATCGTCATGGATATTTAGCTAGGTAAGTTACTAAGTAATTAAGCGTTGTGTCAAAACTAAAGCCTTGGGCAAAAATGATTTTGAAATATAGACAAATAAATAGATACCGTAAAATTACTTAAGTTTAGATATTAGGTTAGGAACTACTTTCTAATTAGCAACATTGATACCGTAAAATTACTTAAGTTTAGATATTAGGTTAGGAACTACTTTTCAATTAGCAACATTGATGAGCAAATTAGACATGATGAAAGTTAGCCCTTATGTTTTAAAAGTAACAAGGAGAACTTGCTAATAATTAATCCTGTAACTTTTAGCTTAATTCTGTTGCTCTATCGTATGACTCAATTGTAGCTAAAACTTTCACATCCATCGGTACCCGTAAATTTGTCAGAATTAAGTATCAGCTTGATGCTTAATTTTGCTACGGAACTATTTTCATGTGTGAATCAGTACAAACACCAAATTTTCTAATAAATTTCACCATTAAAAGCGAATCCTGCTTAAAATATTTGAGCTAAACTTTATATTAAATAATTCTCCTTTAGCGCATCTTTAAGCTAGTAATCGGAATTTGGTTTAATTAACCATCGAGCTTATATGAACTAAAGTTAAAATTCAAGTAGCCTGCTATACAATCTGAAATCAAATAGAATTCATTTGAATTTTATTTATAAATCAGTGTCCTACTTTAGAGGCTTGGTACGGTAAAGCAAAGTCAGCCATTTGGTAGAACTTGGTCTAGCGAAGTTGCTAATGACGTTGACTAACTATTTAGAGATTTGGATAAAGCTTGGCTAGGAACTGACCTGGGTTTTTAAAGGATGGATAAAGCAAATTTGTCTGCTGAATAAATACGCTGCAACACTTTTGCGATCAGATAAACGTTAGATGTTTAGAATTAAAGTTGGGCAGATGGGGTATACTTACTGCTCGTTGAACGGAGTTATCAGTAAAAACAGGGTTTCAGATTTAACTAGGAGGTTATTCTAAAATTCTGCCTTAAGATATATTGTCTTTATTAGAAGCGGGGTTCGTTTAAGTTGCGTTTATATCTAGTTGCCACCTTGAATCCAAGTTATAAGGAGAGCTTATAGAGTATGTTGTTTTAATGACTAAATCAGCTAAGTCATAAAATGTAGAACACCTGCTAAAAATAATTACTACTTATGACACTGGCTAATTGGGTTACGTTTTCTCGTTTACTGGCATTACCAGTGCTGCTATATTGCTTGCAAAACCCGACTGTTGAAACTCGATGGTTCAGTTTGGCAATTTTTCTGGTTGCAGCAGCGACGGATTGGCTGGATGGCTACCTAGCCCGAAAACTCAACTCTGTTACTGAGCTAGGTAAGTTTCTTGATCCTCTAGTAGATAAGTTATTGGTACTTGCTCCAATGCTGGCGCTGATTGAGCTGGGACAGGTTCCTGCTTGGGGGGTGTTTTTAATTTTGGCGCGGGAGTTGACTGTAGCAGGCTGGCGTGTCACCCCAGGTTTGACTGGTAACACAGCTGTTGTAGGAGCTAATGTGTGGGGCAAACTCAAAACCGTGAGTCAAGTTGTGGCGATCGCACTTCTAATTGCTCCTTTGCCTGAAAGCTGGCGACTACCTTCCTTGATTGCCTTTTGGACTTCTGTCGTCCTGACATGGATTTCAGGTGTTATCTACTTTTGGCCTCAAGGGGAACAGGGGAACAGGGGAGCATTCTGAGCATTCTGAGCAGGGGAGTAGGGGAGTAGAGGAGCAGGGGAGCATTTTGAGCAGGAGAGCAGGGGAGAGTGTAGATTACAAGTTTTGCTCAACTCTCTAGCCCTTGTATATACTCCTTACCCATCTCCAATTGCTTGGAGAATTTCATCATCTACAGAGAAATCCACGTCAGTGTCTTGACTAGAAGTAAGGTAATCATGCTCGAACGAGTCTTTTAGACCAGAGATTAAGTCATATTCTGGATGCCAGTCTAGTTCAGTTATTGCTTTATTGACTGAAGCGAAAAAATGTTGAACACGCATAGGAAATGCCTTGCGTTTGCCGAAATCAAACTTTTTCGGGTCGTAGTGGACAATTTGCACTGTTTCGAGTGATTTACCAGCAGCCAAGGCGCAAGCTCTCGCTAAACCATCAAAAGTGACGTAGCGATCGCCTGACACATTGTAAATCTGCCCCACCGCTTGCGAGCAACCCAAAACAGAACACATTGCTTGAGCTAAATCTTTAACATGACCTAGCTGAGTGATATGTAAGCCATTACCAGGAATTGGAATCGGGCGATCGCGGACAATTCTGTCAAAAAACCAGCTTTCTAGCTCGTTATAATTCTGAGACCCATAGATATAGGTAGGGCGAATTGAGGTAAACGGCAGTCCTAACTGACTTAAGTAAGCCTCTGTTTCATGCTTACCTCGGTGGCGACTTTTAGGATCAACTGGATCTCCCTCGACATGAGGCAATTGGTCAGATTTTAGATACACTCCAGCCGAACTCATATAAACAAAGTGCTGCACTCGGTCTTTAAATATCTCAGCTAAAGGTTGAGTGTCACTCAGTTCCCGACCATTATTATCAAAGATGGCATCAAAATCTTCTGACTGTAACTTTTCCTTGAGTTGATTCGACTGAGTGCGATCGCCCTGAATCTGTAGTACACCCTCAACAGGTGCTGGGCGATTACCACGGTTAAACAACACTACCTCGTGTCCTTGTTCTACCAATAGCTGAGTAAGGTACACACCAATGAACCGCGTACCACCCATAATCAAAATTCGCATAAGTTCCCAATCTCCGATATCTTTAGCTTCAAGCTTGTGTTTTGAGCGCGACGACAATAAGGCAATAAACTTTCACTACACAGCGCATCAGTACCAACTTGAGGTTATCAGGTTGCGTCATCTATCTGGAACCCATAAAAGGAGTGAACGTCTGCTTTGTTAAAGATTATCCAAGGTACTAATTACGACTTACAGGTCGATGATGAATTTCAATGTTTTGTTTACTAAGGAATTTAAGAATAACTCCAAAACCTGCATTTTTTTAAGTTAGGTTTTTGATTTAGATGCCTGCTTTTGTCAACCAAAGTGAGTTGTGCCATTGAAGTATGCGCTTGTCCATGAGTGGTTAACACCTAAAGCCACTGGCGGTTCAGAACTTGTAGTCCAAGAAATTCTCAATTCTATTGATGCCGATCTCTATGCCTTGATCGACTTTGAATCAACCAATCCTGAGAGCTATCTTTTTAAGCGTCAGATTGGCACAACGTTTCTCCAGCACTTGCCACAGGCTCGTAACGGTGTCCAAAAATACCTGCCTTTGTTGCCCTTCGCGATCGAACAGCTAGATTTGCGGGCGTATAACATCATCCTCTCCTCTTCCCACACAGTTGCGAAAGGAGTTCTTACAAGTCCTGATCAAATGCACATTTGCTACTGCCATACACCCATGCGCTTTGCTTGGGACTTAACCTTTGATTACCTCCGCACTAGCAAACTAGGTCACGGCCCTCAAGGCATTTTGACACGATATTTGCTCCACAGAATGCGCCAGTGGGACGTATTGACTGCAAATCGAGTTGATTACTTCATTGCCAACTCCCAAAACTCAGCTCGTCGGATCTGGCGGTGTTACCGCCGCCCAGCAACAGTGATTTACCCTCCAGTAAATATCCAGCGATTTCCCTTTGTAACCACAAAACAAGATTTTTACGTTACCGTTTCGCGGCTGGTAAGTTATAAGCAAGTATCTTTAATTGTCCAGGCTTTTAATCAGCTAAACAAACCCTTGGTAGTGATTGGCACAGGGGCAGAACTACCAGAAATTCGTAAATTGGCTAAAGGAAATGTGCAGGTACTGGGATCACAACCTGATGAAGTCGTGGAGAAATATATGTCTCAAGCCAAAGCCTTTGTTTATGCTGCTTGTGAGGATTTTGGTATTGCTCTAGTCGAGGCTCAAGCCTGTGGAACTCCCGTAATTGCCTATGGTGCTGGCGGAGCTTTAGAAACAGTGCGGGATATTCGCCAACACCCAGATACCGGAACTGGTTTGTTTTTTGCCCAACAAACAACAGCAGCATTGGTAGAAGCTATAGAAAAGTTTGAAGCGTACCAGGGATGTTTTAATTCTGAGTATGCCCGCACTCACGCCGCCCAATTTGCCCCGAAAACTTTTACAGAGCGTTACTTGAGCGTTTTAGAAAATTCATGGCAAGAATTTACCAACAGAGTGAGGAGTGCGTAAGAAAGGTACAAGCCTCGTTCCCCGTGAACAAAAAAGAAAAAAGATTTGGATCGCGTGTGCTTTGTATCCAACATAAGGTGTCAATAAAGAAAGTAGTGAGTAGTGAGTAGTGGGTAGTGGAAAGGTTTTCTTTTCTACTTACTCTTCACTCTTCACGGACGAGCTGCGCCTAGAAAATACCTGACTTTCAGCGATCCCCATTGTTAATTCATATCGAATGTAAGCACTTTTAAAACCAATTTTGCGCTCATCTGGTGTCTTCTAGCTTTAAAATCGGGACTATGTGTGGTGTGGATTGTTAAGGAGTACGATGACGGCTCAGAGTTCACTCGTCTCAAATAAGAGGCTACGAGCGTTAGTTAAACGTGGACAACAGTCTTTTATATCTAAAGATAGATGCGAAGGTCTATCTGTTAGGAGCGAAAAAGATAGTTGGGCAAAACGGCTGTTTAACGGAGAATTATCTGTTAATCCTTTAAACCAAGCGTTTATCAAGCGACTATTCGACGTTGTATTTTCGCTATTAGTTCTGACTTTATTTTCTCCGGTCTACCTGATTTTGGCATTGGTGATTGCTTTAAGCTCACCTGGTTCAATCTTTTATATTCAGGAGCGTGTCGGCAAAAATCATAAAACATTTAGTTGCATTAAGTTCCGAACAATGGTTATGAATGCCGATGAAATATTGTTGGAACTTATGGAGGCATCGCCAGATATTAGGCAAGAATTTGAGGATAACTTCAAGTTAAAACAAGATCCGCGAATTACTAAAATTGGTCGATTTTTACGGTTAACTAGCCTTGATGAATTTCCTCAATTCTGGAATGTTTTGAAAGGAGACATGAGTGTTGTAGGGCCACGACCTTTAGTAGCAGAGGAGCTGCCTTGTTATGGAGTTCATATTGAGAAAATTTTGACTATCAAACCAGGGATTACTGGATTGTGGCAAGTTTCTGGACGGAATGATATTCCCTACAACCGCAGAATTTTAATAGACCTCTACTATGCCAAAAAACACAATTTTTGGCTGGATATGTGGATAATTGTCAAAACAATTCGTGTTGTACTTGTGCCTAAAAACAATGGTGCTTATTGAAGAATTACCCAAAAAGCACAAAGCATAAAATGTAGCAAATTACTATCGAAATCGAGGCGATATCCAATGTTTATTGGAAAAGGATGACTTTGGCTCTAAGCTAGTATTCTCAACCAAGCTAGGCTTAACAGAAAAAAATCTATGAATTCTTTGCAAAAACTAAACAATTCCTTAATAATCTGAAACAGATTTTGAGTTAGGGTAATGTTTAATTTGACAATTGTTCTTAAATGATGAACGTAGCAGGGGCTGAAGTCAATAATTTAAGTAATTACCACTTTGGCAAATTAACAGTTAGCTGCTAAGTTGTAGCAGTTCTTCTCAGCACATTTCAAAAACTGGCTATTTATAACGGATATTAAGTATGACACAACGCAAACGAGCGCTAATTACTGGAATTACAGGTCAAGACGGCTCTTATTTAAGTGAGTTGCTGCTAGAACAAGGCTATGAAGTTCATGGGATCATCCGCCGTACTTCGACATTCAATACAGACCGAATCGATCATATGTACGAAGACCCTCATAATGAGGGAGCGCGGTTATTTCTGCACTACGGTGACTTGACTGATGGCACTACACTTCGCCGGATTTTAGAAGAAATCAAACCAACAGAAATTTATAACTTGGGCGCTCAATCTCATGTGCGAGTCAGCTTTGATTCGCCAGAATACACTGTAGATTCAGTAGGAATGGGAACGCTGCGTCTGTTAGAGGCGATTCGAGACTACCAGCAACGTACTGGAATTGAAGTGCGATTCTACCAAGCTGGTTCTTCAGAAATGTTTGGTTTGGTGCAGGAAGTTCCTCAAAAGGAAACAACGCCATTTTATCCGCGTAGTCCCTACGCTTGTGCCAAGGTTTACGCTCACTGGCAGACAATAAATTATCGCGAATCCTATAATTTATTCGCGTGTAACGGCATTTTGTTTAACCACGAATCGCCGCGTCGGGGTGAAACATTTGTAACGCGTAAAATTACACGCGCGATCGCCCGAATTGCTGCTGGAAAGCAGAAAAAACTCTACATGGGTAATCTTGATGCCAAAAGAGACTGGGGTTATGCCAAAGACTATGTAAAGGCAATGTGGCTGATGCTACAGCAAGAATCTCCCGATGATTACGTAATTGCCACTGGGGAAACGCACTCAGTAAAAGAGTTTCTAGAGCTTGCTTTTAATTATGTCGATCTTAATTGGCAAGATTATGTTGAGTTTGACGAGCGCTATCTTAGACCAGCTGAAGTAGAGTTATTAATCGGCGATCCCACAAAGGCGCAGCAGAAGTTGGGCTGGCAACCTTCCATTACATTTAAGCAGCTAGTCGCCTTAATGGTAGAAGCAGACTTAAAAGCAATCGGTCATACTGCGGCGAATGGCAATGGTTCTAATGTAATTCAGGATTTTGCCACAATTCGTCAAGATCTAGGCAGTTTACACTTCTAAATACCCGTAAGGATTTAAAAACATGACTGCAATAGATTTAAAAGATAAACGGATTCTTGTTACTGGTGGCGCTGGCTTTTTGGGTCGTCAAGTAATTGCCCAACTGGCTAAAGCAGGAGCTGACGAGCAGAAAATTACTGTACCGCGATCGCGTGATTACAATTTACTTTCTCTAGAAAATTGCCAACGTGCAGTTGATCAGCAAGACATTGTAATTCACCTAGCAGCCCACGTTGGCGGCATTGGTTTAAATCAAGTCAAGCCAGCTGAACTGTTTTACGACAACTTGATGATGGGCGCTCAACTGATTCACGCCGCTTACCAAGCTGGAGTAGAAAAATTTACCTGTGTCGGTACTATCTGCGCTTATCCCAAGTTCACCCCAGTGCCATTTAAAGAAGATGACTTGTGGAATGGCTACCCAGAAGAAACCAATGCTCCCTATGGAGTTGCTAAAAAAGCCCTTTTAGTTCAACTCCAAGCTTACCGTCAGCAGTACGGCTTCAACGGCATCTATCTCCTACCAGTCAATTTGTACGGCCCTGAAGATAACTTTGACATCAGCAGTTCTCATGTTATCCCTGCTTTAATTCGCAAGGTACACGAAGCCCAGATTAAGCAAGAAAAGGAACTCAGAGTTTGGGGCGATGGTAGTCCTACGCGCGAGTTTCTTTACTCAGAAGATGCAGCGCGGGGCATTGTTATGGGTACTCAGTCCTACAATGACGCTGATCCTGTCAATCTAGGAACAGGTTATGAAATCTCCATCCGCGATTTGATTAGCTTAATTTGTGAACTGATGGAGTTTGACGGCAAAATTGTCTATGAAACCGATAAGCCTAACGGTCAACCGCGTCGTTGTTTAGATACTGAACGCGCCAAACAAGCTTTTGGTTTTATGGCTGAAGTAGACTTCAATCAAGGGTTGAAAAATACGATTGACTGGTATCGTCAACACGCTGCCGAGTAAATGATATTAGCTAACTCACATCTTGCACCACGTCCGTCAAGAAATAAATTTCCACAGCTTTCAGCTAAAGTACAATCAACTCGACTAGCTGAAAAAGTGAGTGTTGTATAGTCCGTTTTAACGGACTTGAGTTATTAGCCTTGAACTTAAGTTCAAGGCAGTGGCAAAGCAAGGTGCAAGAAATGACCTAACACACTGACGAAAGCTGTGATCTGATTCACGTCTTTAAGATATAAAAGGTAGGGTGGGCATTGCTCACCCTACTTTTCGTTAAACTTGTGAAAACTAAAGCAGAATTACGTCGTTCGTTGCTCAAAACACGAGCCTCTATACCGCAAGCCGAATGGAGAGAAAAGAGCGATCGCATCTGTAACCATCTGCAATCCTCGTCTCTATTTACCTCTGCACAAACAATTCTGGCGTATTTTAGCTTTCGCGGGGAACCCGACTTGAGTTGTTTATTTACAACCACTCATCAGCGCTGGGGATTTCCTCGCTGTGTTGGTGATTCCTTAAACTGGCATATCTGGAAACCTGGTAATTCTTTACAAGCCGGAGCTTATGGTATTCTAGAACCTTATTTGGATGCCCCTATTTTACCGTCAACTGAAGTAGATTTAATTCTTGTCCCAGCTGTTGCTTGTGACTATCAAGGGTATCGACTCGGCTACGGCGGCGGTTATTACGATCGCTTGTTTAGTTCCGCTAACTGGGCAACAAAGCCCGCCATAGGTATTGTGTTTGAATTTGCTTATTTACAACAGTTACCTATTAATTCGTGGGATAAACCTTTGCAGGGCATTTGTACAGAAACTTCTTTAAAGATGATTTAATTAAGTTACCCAATTCAAGCTTAAATCTTGAGAACGCCGCACCGAGGACTATTGTCCCCGGTGCGTCAACCACATACTTATTACAAGCATTTGGTTAGACCAATACAATTACTATATTATGACGTTATTAATACGAATTCAAGCATTTATTTCAAATTTAATATGTATTTTTGTATTAAAAAATTGGCTTATTTAAAAATTAGTTATTGAGCGATTAATAACCTAGTATATTAAGGTTTTAAACTTGATAATAATTTTTAAATTCAAATGCCCTGTTGCCATTTAAGAAAATGATTAATACGAATCAAAAGCTAAAAGTCAAAAGTCAAATAAATAAGCCTTGGGCGAGATATGTTTGGACGTATGGGCTGTTGGGAGCGATCGCAATCGTCATGCTATTTCCCCTCCTGTGGTTGCTCAGTACAGCGTTGAAATCTCCAACTGAAGATATTTTTGTATTTCCACCCCAGCTATTACCTAGCCAACCAACGTTTGATAATTTTGTTAAAGTTTGGCAGACAAACCCCTTTGGGCAATATTTATTCAACAGTACCCTTATTGCCTTACTAACCGTAACTTTAAATCTGCTGTTTTGTGCTTTAGCTGCTTACCCATTGGCAAGGTTAGATTTTCGGGGGCGAGACTGGATTTTTACCGCCATTGTCTCCACAATCATGATTCCATTTCAAATAGTGATGATTCCCCTGTATATTTTGACAGTGCAACTAGGAATCAGAAATAGTTATCTAGGAATTATTTTTCCAGGCATAGCTTCCGCCTTCGGCATTTTTCTGTTACGACAAGCTTTTGCTGGTGTTCCTAAAGAAATGGAAGAAGCAGCCCGCATTGATGGCTGTTCAGAGTTAGGAATATGGTGGTTTGTGATGCTGCCTGCAATTCGTCCAGCACTTGTAACGCTGGCTATTTTCGTATTTATCGGCTCTTGGAGTGACTTCTTGTGGCCTTTAATTGTGATCGACAAACCAGACTTATACACCCTTCCATTGGGAGTAGCAACATTAGCTGGGACATTTTCACTAGATTGGCGACTAATTGCAGCTGGTTCGGTAATTTCGATTGCTCCGGTCCTGCTAGTATTTTTATTTCTCCAACGCTATATTGTGCCAACTGAAGCAGGTAGCGGTGTTAAAGGATAATTTTAACAGTGAACAATTGACAATTGACAATTGACAACTGTCCACTGTCCACTGTCCACTGTCCACTGTCCACTGTCCCGACCTCACGAATAAATGTCAACTGTCAACTGTCAACTTTTTAACGAGGTTTGATCACCCGCGGTGAAGCGATCGCAGCTACCGAATTTGAATCAGTTGGATGTGTTACCTGGTCATACACCCCTGACCAAACGGAGACAAGCGCATCAGATACTTGTAACATCTCTACTTCGGTTGTCTCCCAGCCTGCTTGCTGTTTTTCAAAGCGCAATAGAGCCATGCGCCAGCTGATTGGGATACCCGATATGCTATTGTAAGCTCCTGACAAAGCACCTACGATCGCAGTAGTAATTTGAGGCTGATAACTTGTTTGAGCCGCCCGCAGTGTAGAGAGGCGGAAGTCTTCTAGGCTACTTAAGAAGCAGTAAAACGCTAGAGCAATTGGTGTAGTAGCATCTCTACTGACAGCTATAGCCCGTTCTAAACCTGCTTGTTGATTCAACAAAGTCTGAACTTGAAGTAATTGTTGGGTAATTTGGGTTTGTGGCTCACCTAGAAAAGTAATAACTTGAGGAATCAAGGTAGCTGGGTTAATTTTTTCGTTGAGGGATAGAGCGATCGCATATCCTACAGCTAAAGCTCGATCTCTAATCATCGCGTCATCTTGCCCAACTGCTTTTAAAGCAAGTTGCAAATTTTGGCGCAGCTTAATTTCCGATTCATGATAGAACAGTGCGATCGGCAGGGTAGCAAGAATGGCTATGGTAGGATTGCAATTTATTACGTCTTGAGCAAGCAAATCCTTTGTAAAGGCATCATGCCAATCGTCTAGATCAAATCTACCTAGTTTAATTAAGCGTTCTGCACCTATAATTGCCAAACGCCCACCTAAATACTTTGCTGCCACAGGATATTTCTGCTGTTCCACCCTGCGATCTAATGGTTTTTCTTGGTGCGGTTTTATAGCGTTTGGATACGAGAAGCGTCTTGGACTAACGCCCTTAGATGATCCAATCGTTTCTCCTATTACCGCCCCTACAAACGTAGCGCCAAATCGACTGGAGATTGAGTAGCGCATTAGCTAATTTTACTGCCTGAGATAATCAACCAACGCCTGCAAACCGAGTCGATAACTATTTGCACCGAATCCACTAATTTGCCCGATCGCTACGGCTGCGATGTAAGAATGATGTCGGAAAGTTTCGCGCTGGTAAATGTTACTAAGATGAACTTCCACCGTTGGGATATTAACTGCTGTGATCGCATCTCTAATTGCGACACTCGTATGAGTATAAGCCCCAGCATTAATTAAAATTCCTTGATGTTCGCCATGAGCCGCCTGAATAGCATCTACTAAAACGCCTTCATGGTTGGACTGCAAAGGAGAAGTTTTCGCTTGTAACTTCTGTGCTTCTTCTGCTAACAAGCGATTAATTGCGTCTAAAGTTACAGAGCCATAAATTTCTGGCTCTCGCTTACCTAGTAGGTTTAGGTTTGGCCCGTGCAGTACCAAAACGCTAATCAAAGGCAATTCTTCCAAACCCACTAGCCTAAACTAACGACGACGATCATTTACAGGAATAGGAATCGGTTCTCGTTCCGGTTCAGCCTCCGGCCCTAGCAAGGTTTCAATTAACCTGCGCGCCCATTCTTTCAGCTTCTCCAGCACTTTTTCTACGTAGTCCATTGAACCGATTGCTCCTACAATACTTCCTGGATTTTTCAACGACAACTGAGAAAACGGAATTAGCCCACGATAATTGTTTTTTTAGCGCTTGGCAAACGCTGGACAATGTTCTATAGCGCTGTAGTTTACTTGGGCATCCTACGTTAAGTAACGCAGGATGACTTAGCAATTGCTATAGCGTGGTATCATTCGTTTGAGGCAGTCTCAAAGCGTCCTTGATAATCCACTCAAGTCCAAAATTATCGAACCTTATTTTTACTTATACTTAAGATTATCATAACAACAAAAAATAAACTCATCTAACTAGAGACGGGATTTTGGTTGAAATTTAAGTCTAGTAGGTTTAGAACTAGTAGCAATTATTTTCTACTGCAACAACTTTCGCCGCAGATGATCGAGTGCTGTACAGGCGCTGAGGTGGCGAATTAGCGATCGCTCCCGCATTGCACCAAAGCGATATTCAAAGCTTTGTACTTCACCATTTGCTTCTGCCATCCCAATATATACCAAACCGATTGGTTTAGTAGCAGTACCACCATCCGGCCCAGCGATGCCAGTAATACTAATTCCCCAGGTAGTTGCGAGGCGCGTTTGGACTCCAGTTGCCATTTGCTCTGCCACCTTCGCACTTACCGCACCTAGCTCGTATAGGTCTTTTGGCTCAACACCTAACAAAGAAATTTTCACAGAGTTGTCATAAGAAATTACTCCACCTAAGAAGTAACTGGAACTACCAGGCACAGCCGTTAGCATCTGCCCTAATCCACCGCCAGTGCAAGATTCGGCAACACTCAGCGTTTCGCCAGCGTCAAGTAACAACTTACCTACAACTATTGCCAAGGTGTCATCGTCTGCGCCGTAATAGGCTAGACCGCCAATTTGTTTTAGTTCTGCTTCTACGGGTGCAATTAGCTGCTTTGCTTCTGCTTCTGACTCAGCTTTCGCAGAGATTCGCAGCTTTACTTCTCCCTGACTTGCATAGGGAGCAACTGTTGGATTTTGGAGGTTGAGAAAGTTAGACACTCTTTCAGCCAAAGCTGATTCGGCAATACCCCAGAACTTTAACGTCCGACTATAAATGATTTCTTTGCCAAAACCAAGGCTTTTTAAATAAGGAACGGCTGTTTCTTGCCACATCCGTTGCATTTCCGATGGCACGCCAGGGAAGGTAAGAATAGTTACACCCGCCACACGCCAAATAATCCCAGGTGCTGTACCAGCCGAGTTGGGTAAAACTTCGGCTCCCTGGGGAATTAAAGCTTGCTTACGGTTGCTGGGTGTCATTTCCCGCCCACGTTGGGCGTATTTACGGGCAATGTCTGCGATAATTTCTGGGTGTTCAATTAAAGGTACGCCAAAAAATTCGGCAAGTGTTTCTGTTGTCAAATCATCGGGTGTAGGGCCAAGCCCGCCCGTAAAAATGAGAACTTGCGATCGCTCACTTGCAATTTTTATAACCTGCTTTAGGCGCTGTGGGTTATCTCCGACAACTGTTTGATAGTAGTGAGGAATACCGAGACTTGCTAGCTCAATAGCTAAAAATTGGGCATTTTTATTTAGGATACTGCCTAGAAGTAACTCGGTTCCAACGCAAATAATTTCAGCAGTCATTATTAGGGACTAGGGGTTAGGGATTAGGGGTTAGGAGCTAGGGGTTAGGGGTTAGGGAATACAAATATATCTCCCCTGCTCCCCTGCTCCCCTGCTCCTCTGCTCCTCTGCTTAAGCAAGAGCTGGGATAGGAATTGTGAGGTGAGGGTACAAGGGAAAGCGATCGCATAATGCTGCTACTCGTTGCCGGCAATCTTGTGCTACTGTTTCATCTTCTGGATGCAGTAGGCGATCGGCAATTATATTCGCAATTTCGGTAAACTCAACGCCACCCATTCCCCGCGTGGTCATTGCTGGTGAACCGAGTCGCAAGCCGCTAGTCACAAACGGTGATTGCGGATCAAAGGGAACTGTATTTTTGTTCGCAGTAATATTAACGCCACTTACTAGCTGATCCGCTTGCTTACCAGTCATGTCGATACAACGCAAATCAACCAACATTAAATGATTGTCTGTGCCATTCGATACAATCTTAAAGTTTCTTTTTTGCAGTTGCGTCGCTAATGCACGAGCATTTTCAATTACTTGCGCGGAATAAACTTTAAACTCCGGTTTCAGTGCCTCCCCAAAAGCTACCGCCTTTGCAGCAATAACGTGCTCTAGTGGCCCCCCTTGGCTACCAGGGAAAACAGATTTATCCAGCTTTTTACCTAATTCTGGATCGCGGGTCATAATTAACCCACCTCTAGGCCCGCGCAGAGTTTTGTGAGTTGTAGTGGTTACAACATCGCAATGAGGAATAGGACTAGGGTGAAGACCAGTAGCAACTAAACCAGCAATGTGGGCGATATCTGCTAATAAGTATGCCCCAATTTCATCGGCTATACTTCTGAATTTTTCAAAATCAATTACACGCGGATAAGCAGAATAACCACAAATCAGTAGCTTGGGGCGGTGTTGCAGTGCTAGCTCCCGGATGTGGTCATAATCTAGCTGTTCTGTTTCTGGACTAACGCCGTAGTGACAAACTTTGAACCACTTACCTGACACATTCACTGGCGATCCGTGCGTCAGGTGTCCGCCGTGAGACAAATCCATCCCCATAATCGTGTCTCCAGGCTCCAACAGCGACAGGAAAACGGCAAAATTTGCCTGCGCTCCAGAATGGGGTTGGACATTTGCATGAGCAGCCCCAAATAGCTGTTTAGCGCGGTCAATAGCTATTTGCTCAATTTTGTCAATATATTCACAGCCACCGTAGTAACGTTTCCCAGGCAAACCCTCGGCATATTTATTAGTTAGTACCGAACCTTGGGCGGCGAGGACAGCAGCAGAGGTAAAGTTTTCACTTGCAATTAACTCCAGGTGGTCACGTTGGCGTTGGAGTTCTGCATGAATTAAATCTGCGATTGTCGGGTCAGAGGAGGCGAGAAAATCTAAGTTATTTCGATTCACTTGTGGGATTCCTAATAAAAATTTCAGAATGGTTTAATTAGTTGTAACAAGGAGCAATTCTAATGAATGCGTTAATTATGATAACGCTGTTTGATTCAGGTCAGAGCGATCGCTACGTAGACACACGGAACTTGTCTGTAAGATATCGCCTTCAAAACGTAGTTGAAATTCAAGTTCTCCACAGAAGACCAATCTTAAACAAACTTGGCACATTAAGCTGTGTGTGAATTCTGACAATCTCCCTAAATGCTTAACTTAAAATTAAATCAAGGAAAGTGGGTATGTACCGGAGGGATTGGATGTTAGTAATTGTAATGGAAGAGCAGATCCTTGCCCCTCAGCACGTTTGCCAAAGCTGTTTACTTGCCGATCAAAGTGGTCAACCTCGCTGGCGTGGGGGTCAACTTCGCTGTGGACGGGCGATTCGCAAACTTACAGACGGACAGCCAGACCAGTACCAGTGTCTGATGGGCTTCCGCATTGCTAATATTGAATGAATTACAGCTTGATATCAGCTATATTCAGCAAGATGAGTGAAAGTTTTTAGAGTTGAGACACCCTAAAGACAACTCTCGCACCTGCGTTATCCTGAGCATAGGACAAAAAAACTAATTACCACTTATCTATTTAGGAGAGCTAGGATGACTTGGCGGGGTTCTGCGACAGTTTCAGACAGGATTTTTGCTTCCCTACCGTATTTGCTTCCTCTAGTTGATGGGGTAATTTTCGGTAGATACTTGTTTAGCCAATTTCCGGCTCTAAGTATAGTTTTTGTGCCGCTTATTCCCTTGGTACAACTTAACAACACACCTTTTGTCAGCTTGATTATCTTCTTTGCATTATTTCTATTAGTGATTAGGAATGAAAATATTAGTCACTTCATTCGTTTCAATGCAATGCAAGCGATTCTCTTGGACATCGTAATATTTTTAGTTAGCCTGCTTTTACGAATTTTGTCACCTGTTCCGGGCATTGACTTTGCGATCGAAACGTTAACCAATACACTGTTTTTGGGCATAGTGGCAGCATTTGTTTATTCAGTTGCTCAGTCATTGTTAGGGCGCTACGCCGAAATTCCAGCAATTTCTGACGCGGTGCGGATGCAAGTTCCTTAATGGCTGTGGAGCCGCATTGCTGCTGTTTGCCTGGGTACTACGGTGTTTTCCAGGCGACCAATGCCTTCAATTTCAACTGTGACGCGATCGCCTAATTGTAATGCTCCTACGCCCATAGGCGTTCCTGTCAGCACTATGTCACCTGGCAGCAGTGTCATCACTTGGCTAATATAGGACACGATCGCATCCGGCGAAAATACCATTTGATCAATACAGGCAGATTGTACCGCTTGCTCCTGATCGTTCAGAAAAGTCTGTAACCGGGCTGCCGGATTTAATTCGCGGACAATCCAAGGGCCTAAAGGACAAAATGTATCAAATCCTTTAGCTCGCGTCCATTGACCGTCCCGCTTTTGTAAATCTCGTGCTGTTACATCATTAGCAATGGTGTAGCCCCAGATTTTGGTCTGGGCTTGCTCTGGCGGACAGTCAAATGTGCGATCGCCAATTACTAGCGCCAATTCTCCTTCGTAGTCTACTCGCTGCGCTTGGGGAGGATATTGAATCTCTCTAGCAGTAGAAATAACTGATGTCGGCGGCTTAAAAAATAGTAGCGGTTCTTGCGGCACTGCTGTTCCCATTTCAGCAGCATGGTCTACATAATTCTTTCCTACCGCGATGATCTTGGAGGGAGCGCAGGGCGCAAGTATTTGGTAACTGTCAGGTTCTAAATACACATCTGTAGGTTGTCCTTGCAACCAAGGCGGAGCATCCAGCACTTGGACACCTTGATTAAGTTGCAGTAAACCGTAGTAAGTCCGTCCTTCTTGATTTTGAACTCGGACGTAGCGCTGCATCATAAAATGCTTGGAATATCTAGTTTATTATTAGCAATAATTTACCAGCTAGTTAGTTACCTTCTTCCGCTAATTTGCACCGCATCCTGACAAGCTAACAGCTAGTTTTAACTTGTTAATTTAGAATTATGCGACTTATTTGCTATGCGAGTAGGATAGCAGACTGCTAAGATTGTAATTCCTTGTTGCATCATCGAAAGTTGATTGCCGTTAATTTTAGTGCTGTCCAACTTAACTTGAAGCAGCCATTTTGTCCATAAGGAGACTTAAATTCATGCATATCGTTTACGAAACCATGTACATCTTGCGTCCTGATCTTGGAGAAGAACAGGTAGAGCAAGCAGTTAGCAAGTATCAGAATCTGATTCAGGAGCAAGGAGCTACAGAAATCGAAATTCAAAATCGCGGCAAACGTCGTCTTGCCTATGAAATTAAAAAGCAGCGAGATGGAATTTTCGTTCAGATGAATTACCAAGCTCCTGGAAATGTGATAGCGCCCCTAGAACGGGCAATGCGCTTGAGCGAAGAAGTGATACGCTACTTGACAATCAAGCAAGAAGTTCCTGAAGAAACTCCAGAGGAAGAAGAAGTGACTGAGGCGGCGTAAAAAACTTACGAAAAGCTCCCCCCTGAAATAAAGCAAGAGAGAGGACAAGGGGACAAGGAGAAAACCCATGTCTCTCAAAACAAATTTTTCTTCTTTCTCTACTGGCTTTAATCGTGGGCAACAAAAACCGTTTGACATAGGTGAAGCCGTAGGGGGAGTTTTTCTTTTTCCCTTGTCCCCAAGTCTCCCCCTCCCCTTGTCCTGTTTGGTAAGGGGGATTTTTGTGTCTGGTTGCTAATATTTAACAAGTTATTTGTAAATTAGAATACATAACTAGCTGTTGTTAGCGTCGGCGGATGTTGCAAGAAACGCCTTTCAAACTGCGGAACTATGGTGTGGCTGTAATTGCTGTTGCGATCGCACTTTTACTAAAGCTGTTGTTAAAACCCCTATTTGTCACAGAAACTCCATTTATCGTGTTTTTTGCGGCAGTGATGATGAGTGCCTACTATGGTGGAATTAGATCGGGGTTACTCGCTACCACTCTGGCTGCTATTGTCAGCAATTACTTGTTTTTGCCTCCAGCTTACTTCTTCTTCAAACCTGAAGGACAAAACTTGCCGCTTGGGATATTTATCGTAGAGTGTTTGTCTATTACTTGGCTAACAACAGCATTAAACGCCGCTAAACAGCAAGCCGAGAATAGCAGCCTAGAGGTGAAGCATGATCTAGAATCTCTGCGTCAAAGTGAAGAGACACTGCGAACTGCTTACGCTGAACTAGAAAACCGACTTGAGAAACGCACTGCTGAACTTTTAGCAATTAATGTCGATCTGCAACAGCAAATAAGCGATCGCCAACAGATAGAAAAAAGACATCTCCAAAATATAAATAATTTGTGGTAAAAGAATAGTATAGAAGCTTTTTGCGACTAAACTAATATGGGTTCCGTACTAGATTACATTGAACATAATCCTAAAGAAACACAGCGCTTAATTG
>JAHHHE010000105.1 GCA_019359535.1 Gloeocapsa sp. UFS-A4-WI-NPMV-4B04 | reverse complement strand
TAGTCGCTCAAAGATGTCGCCGGTTACTCAAACAACAGCCGTTGATTCAAGGGTTAACTTTTTACCATTGGTGGCCAGAGGTAGGGGCTGTAGTTTAGTATGGTTATTCAACCCGACTTGATATAAGATTCATTTTAATGCTTTAGATAATTTATTATAGCTGAACTTTTTTTAATTTTATATAAAAAATATTATAGTCTGCAAACCTAACAAAAAAATCAATTTCATTGAGTAGATATATTATGTTTAAAACTTGTATTTTAATAAAAAACAAATAATAATTTATAACATTAGGTAAAAATAAATAGCTGTTTCGGTTGAAAATACAAATTAATAATTTGGTTATTTTTAATATTATTTCTAAAAAACTGAATATATTTACCAACTATCTTCCAAAACTAAAAACATCATTTCATACTTCATGTTGGTACAAATTTTTATTTTATCTATAAATGAATTATGGATTTGTATTCTATTTTTAAGTCGGTTTTTTCTGTTTTTCCCTGACTTTTAAATACCAGTTTTACGCTAGGGGCGCACTCTTCAGGAGAACCCCGCACACAACTAGGGCGTGTCTGGGAACCCAATTTTGTAAATGATTATTACAAATATCCAAGTTTTTACGTAAAAGACAAACTTAGCTTTGAGTAATAATTAACAGCTCAAAACTATAGATTTTATAGTTTGCAGACAGAACATAGCTCTCTTTAGGACGGAATAGATGCAATTGATTAGAAACTAATCGCTAATTCCTATTGCCACATTAGGCTAACGTGCATCTGCATAATGTTTGAAACTAAGTTCATAAATTTACATCCAGTACATCCGTAAAATTACAGATTTTTGGAGAAAGGTCTCAAAATATTCAGTATTCCTTACCAAGAAAATTAACTGTTCATTATGGCAGTTTATAAATAGCAGACCTGTGAGCGGTTTCTCCGATGCAGGCTGCTAGTATTTCCACCAATCACACTCTAATTTTTTTTCCGATGATTTTACAAGATATCAAAATTCAATTTCCTCTGTGGCAATATCTAAATCAGCCTGTTTTTAGCTCCACAACTAAATTGATATTAAACCCCAGGCAATTTGGGTATTTCTACCGAGTTGAGACTCTAGAACGTTGCTTGGCTATAGAGTACGATGCTCAAGGTCGTCGTCATTGTAACTGAATGTATGTGAACCAGAAAATAAACCAGAATAACAAGACGAAAGCTAGATAGTCCCAAGACAATATATTAAGTGGGATTATCAGCTCTCATCTTTAAAAATATTATCTAGAGCAGATAAAAGGTTGGATATACTGACTACATCTTTGGATAAATCTCAGCATAATATTTATGCTTGCCACCAATTAAAGCACTAACAGTTATATGCCCTGTAACCTTAATAGCATTGCAGCAGCGATCGCAAAACTAATCTACTGTCACAAGCAAAGCAATGTATTGTGTAGGCAAGCCAACCGCAATAAATACCAGTGTCATTGTTACCAGTCCGGCGTTAGGAATGCCTGCCGCACCCAAGTAAAGCAATAATTGATGTTAAAACAACAATAAGTTACTGCCAAATATTCAGATATTGTCCCAGCACTTGAGCGACAAATAGGGCAGACATCGCTTCGTAAAGAGCCGTACCATCGTTGTTGAAGTTGCTGCCAACTAATGCCTCTAAAGACCCAGAGGATTCCCGCAAGCCGATTTTGTTTTGTAAAACCAGAAAAGTGATCGGCATAGTTATGTAGAAGTTGAAAAGGCTGTTAGAAACGCATCAGAGCCTCCAACTAAAAAGCGTCGCGGATTCACCGCAGAGCGGAACTGTACTCGACTCAGGTAGTAGCAAGTTTGCAAAAATAAAGCCACAAGCACAGCTAAGATAAATGCACTCCAATGCTTTGAATAGTGCGAACCCTTGGAGTGCAACAGTTTTAGCAATAATATCAAATCCTGCTAGCGGTAAAAGGGCGATTACCTAATTAAGGATGCGAATCACCGCCTCAAATAAAGTCTCGATTACCTGCTCAAGTGGTACATAATCTATTTTATTGTGAGCGACCTGCTCTGCTTTCAAGGCACATAAGACAACAGCTAAAGCGACAACGATTAGCTGAATGACATTATTACCAGCTAGGGGTTGGAGAATGGCATCAGGTATACTAAACCTTTTGCATAAGTGTTTTATAGGTCATGTTGAGTACAGTAAAACATCTCCCATATGCGTCATCATGCTTATGAATGACACTTTCATCTTTCTAACTTTTGCAAGAAGTCTACTACCTTGAATCACCTTCTTGGAAGTTCTCACTGACAAAGAAGTGCAACTTCTTCAAATGAATGACCAGTGGGTCTACTAGCATTACTTTATTTTTTATTTGGAAAAATGGTTAAACAAGAAACCAAACTGACCCGCCATATTGGACTGCTTGCATTAACGTTTTATGGCATTGGTGATATTTTGGGCGCTGGTGTCTATGGCTTAATCGGTAAAGCCGCCGGAGAATTAGGAAATGCCGTCTGGCTTGGTTTCCTGATTAGTGCCATAGCAGCAGGGATAACTGGACTTACATATGCTTCTCTAGGATCGCGTTACCCAAAAGCTGCTGGTTCTGCTTATGTTTTACAAAAAGCATTTGGTCGTCCCATATTGTCATACCTAATTGGGATGGCTGTTTTTTTCTCAGGACTCACATCTATGGCAACTTCTAGCCGCGTGTTTGCAGGCTATCTACACGGGTTACTGCCATTCATTCCCTATAGTGTTTGTATCGGTCTATTCATTATTACCCTGACATTGATTGTTTATCGTGGTATTCGGGAGAGTATGTGGGTAAATGTGCTTTGTACGGTAATAGAAATTTCTGGATTGATAGTTGTGATTTTAGTAGGCGCGTCGTATATAGGAGATATTAATTATCTAGAGATGAGGACTCCGGCGAATCCCGGAGGAGCGATTAATTGGGACATTGCTTTCTCAGGAGCAGTTCTGACTTTTTATTCGTTCATCGGTTTTGAAGATATGCTGAATGTCAGCGAAGAGGTAAAAGAGCCGGAAACTACCTTACCAAAGGGACTTTTGTTTGCCGTCGCTATTTCGTCATTAGTCTACCTAGCTATTAGTTTTGTAGCAGTCTCGGTTGTTTCTCCTGAACTGCTTGCCCAAAGCCAGCAGCCACTGGTTGATGTTGTCAAAGCAGCTGCTCCTGGTTTTCCAACTCAGGTATTTAGCGCGATCGCTCTTTTTGCCGTTGCTAATACTGCGTTGTTAAATTTTGTGATGGCTTCAAGGCTAACCTACGGTATGTCTAAACAAGGTTTACTGCCGCGATTTCTCGCTAAGGTGCATCATAAAAGGAAGACTCCTCACATAGCGATCGCCGTAATTGCACTTATTTTGGTGGTACTTGTGATATCGGGTGATATTTCAAATCTTGCTAAGTCTACCAGCGTACTTTTATTGCTTAGTTTTCTGCTGATGAATCTGGCGCTGATTCGCTTAAAGGGAATAGATAGAGTTAGAGGTCGGTTTGAAGTTCCTTACATTGTTCCGGTCGCTGGATCTGCCATCTGTTTGCTAATGTTGCTTAACACCCGTATTCCAGAAGTGCTGATTGCAATAGTTCTTTTAGCTGCTGCTCTTGTCTCTTACTTTTTGCTTCGACCCAAAACTGAAGCATTAGATACTTGAGATTAACTCCTGCGCTGATCAGAGAAGCTGTGTAATGAAATTTACTGTTCACTTAAAAACTCAGTTTGTGCTATTAAATCAAAACAAGGTTATCTCGGTGAACAACTGTTTCAGCACCTGGATAGCCCAAAATTGCAGCAATATCAGTTGATTTACGTCCTTGAATTTGGCGTAGTTCAACGCTACTGTAATTTACAAGTCCTCTGGCAATTTCAATACCGTGGTCGCACAACTGCACCGCCTCCTGAGCGTAAAACTCTCCTTCCACACCAGTAATTCCAGCCGCCAACAAGGATTTTCCGCCCAGAGAAATTGCTTTGACCGCTCCTGAATCAAGATAAAGCTTGCCAGCTGGAATCAAACCATAGGCAATCCAGCGTTTACGAGCCGAACTTGGCTGGAGATGCGGTTCAAACTGTGTGCCAAGGAGTTCTCCCTGCAAAATTTTTTCAATATTGTGAGGAAACCGCCCTGCGGTAATCGCAGTTCGCACACCAGCAGCAGTAGCAATCCGCGCTGCGGCAATTTTGGTAGCCATGCCGCCAGTACCCCATTGGGAACCAGCCGTTGCTGTTTGGATTTGTAATTGAGTTAATTCTTCTATATGCTTGACTAATGTGATTGGTTGTGCAGCAGGGACAGAGCGCGGATCAGCTGAGTAAAGCCGATCTACATCAGTTAACAAAAATAGCCAATCTGCTTCTACTAAGCTGGCAACTAAAGCTGAAAGCGTATCATTATCACCAAACTTCAGTTCATCGACTGCTACGGTGTCATTTTCATTCACGATGGGAATCACACCTAGTCCCAGTAGTTCTTTGAAGGTGTTGTAAGCATTAATGTAGCGGCTGCGCTCTACCAAATCAGTACGAGTCAAGAGAACTTGAGCTATTGGCTGTTGTAGGGTAGTAAATAAATCGTCGTATACGCGCATTAGCCGTCCCTGTCCTACTGCTGCTACTGCTTGCTTCAAGGCGATCGCGCGGGGACGTTCTGTTAATCCTAGCCGAGCGCAGCCAACTCCTACGGCTCCTGAGGAAACCAAAATCACCTGATGACCTTGGCGACGCAAGCGACTCAGGATTTCTGCCAAAGTAGCTATAGTTGACAGAGCCAAAAGTCCTGTTTCTGGTTGGGTAAGGCTGGAAGTGCCAATTTTGACTACAAGGGTTTGAGACATTGAGAGGCGCTGAGGCTAGGGAAAGAAAAATACAGCACTTAGGAAGAGGTGCTAATTGTGAGCATACAGCTAGTTGAGAGTCGAGTCACTATCAAATAACTGTTGTTCAATCAGGTGTGGATGCGATCGCAGCTGTTGAGTTGAGCGATCGCGCGTACAAAGCAAGTATTACCTCTAGAACATCAACTCGCTTTTAAAATACTTCTAATTTTTTATATTAGGGTGACTGATTACGCAACTTTTGACGGCTTCTGAGGAAAAGAAATTGGTTCTGGTAGAGGTTTTTCCTGCTCTTGGAACCATTCAATCAGAGACGAAATCACTTCCTGTCCGTGTTTTGCAGCTTCCTCGTATGTATTGCCATGAGTATGAAATTGCTGCCAAGAAAATTCGGGTAGGTGTACTAAGTAGCAATTATCCTCATCCGACCATTGAATAACCATACTGTAGCGATAGCTCATTCTTGCTCCTCCAGTTGTTTCAAAACGCGATCTACTTGCTTTTCTAGGTATCGCGGTGCATCATCTCCATCACTGCCAGCAATTGTGACTGGTTCATTGGGCATTAGTGAATGAGTCCAGAAGGTATGGCTATCTTTGGCAGGACGATAGACAAAGCCAGCTTTCAGCAACATTTTCTTTAATTCTCTAATTTTCTTGGGTATCTGCCCTCGGTGTGAATCACCATAATAATTGTTACCTACAGAATTGAGAAAGCGATCGCAGATACTCTCCTGTTACGCTATGACTTAATTAAAGGACTATTTGGACTGCGCTATGAAACAAGTATCTGAAAAAAAACCTGTTAGCCCTTGGAGTTATAAACCTTGGTGGTGTCAACCTTGGTCTATTCTGTTAACAGGTATTACGCTAATTAGTGGTAGTTGGTTACTATTTAAAACACTCTGGGTAACAATTATCGTTTCGATTCCTTTGTTGATCTGGATGGGATTTTTCTTGTTAGTCTGGCCCAAACTTATGATTCAGAGTGGAGTTCTGGAGTCTGAGCAAAAATCAGTTTAAAGGTAGTGTTCCTGATACCCACGAAAACTACCTACTTATTTTCAGCTTGTTTATTCACTACTTGGCTACCGTGTAGGCGCGGATCGTCAGAATCACTTGTTGGTGCAACAGGCGCGTCAAATTTGGAAACTTGACCATTACTTTGAGCATAAGGTAGAGGTGCATCAGCAACAAGAGCTTCGAGGTTTGATGTCATGATGCTGCGCGGTTGTTTGCCGATTGCTCCGGCGATCGCTTCTCCTTGCTTGTTCAAGAACACAAAATGTGGAATTCCATCCACGCGGAATTTTAATATCTCCGGTAGCCATTTAGTATTGTCAACATTTAGCATGACAAAATTTACCGATTCAGCATACTTTTGTTCTAGTTGAGCAATATCAGGAGCCATTGCTTGACAGCTACTACACCAATTAGCATAAAATTCCATCAGCGTTGGCTTACCGTTACTTAAAGCCACTTCCAACGGTGTAGATTGTTCATCTAAGGTAGTTAAAGAAATAGCTTTATTTTGGTTCTGGAGTCCGAAGAATAAAGCTACGGTAAGTGCGATCGCCACTATTGCAATGAGCAGATTTCTAACACGCGATCCAACATTGAATTCAGATTGCTGCTTAGATGTTACCGATGATTCACGTACATTTTCAGTCATAATATTTTTATTAAAACTTATTAAGCTTTACTATTTTCAGTTTAACCGCAGTGAGTAGTGAGTAGTGAGTAGTGGATAGCTTGTTTCTTTCTACGTTGTCACATTCACTGTAGGTTTTGTCTAGGCGCACTAGCCTCTTTTTTCTCTACATTCTCTATTGATCTGCGTTAAAACAGAGAAAACACTATAGACTTCTTACAACAGTGCCTCTCGCCTCTACATACTGTGAAAAAACGGGTAACGCTAACTTTTCCTAAACGCGCTGTTCAGATGCCAGTTACCTATCGGCTGGCGAAAGAATTTAACGTGGCGGCAAATATTATTCGCGCTCAAGTTGCGCCTAATCAAATTGGTAAATTAGTAGTTGAACTATCGGGAGATATTGATCAGCTAGATGCGGCGATTGAGTGGATGCGATCGCAGCATATTAATGTCTCTCACACCTTAGCTGAGATTGTGATCGATCAAGATACCTGTGTAGACTGTGGTTTATGTACTGGTGTTTGCCCTACTGAAGCGCTTACTCTCGATCCCCAAACCTTTCGACTAACATTTATGCGATCGCGCTGTATTGTCTGCGAACAATGTATCCCTACTTGTCCTGTTCAGGCAATTTCCACGAATCTCTAACCCAATCCAAACACATCTACTATCACATCACCATCTCCTTGTAGTCTTGACTGTGCGGGAGAGTCATAAACTACCATCACCGAAGGTTTTTGAGTGAAGTCTGTAAATAGCGTCATTCCCTCAGCGTGATCTTCGCTATTTCCATAAGGAATCTCCCTCACTATATCGGGTTTAGATAGCACATTTTCTTGCAGATTCACGCCATCTTTTAACCGATAGACTCTCACTGGCCCGTCTAAATCCATTGTTGGCCCTGCCAAAATTAACAAGTCTTCACCATCCCAACACAAATCACGAATTCCTAAACCATTCAGGTAAATAAAATGCTTTTTATATGGCTTTTTTTGTCCAACTTTCTTTAGCAACAACCGTCCTAAACCAATATCCTCTAACTCTATCTCCAACATTACAGCCCAACCACGTAATACGGGACCACGCAACCCCAGAAAAATTCGATTCTGATAAATAGCTAAACCTTCAATATCAAAACCATTTTCTTTCCCTGGAATTGTTGCTTCTACAAATGCGCCAAGGTGCGGATCGCTTGCCAAAGCATCCATTAACAAGTTTCCGCGATGAGTTAGATATAATTTAGCAGAAGTTAGCTGTTCATTTTGATTTTTAGGATGTGGGCATGATGGCAACAATTCGCCGTCTATAAGGGGTATACGTCCTAAAATATAGCGATTTGCTTCTGATTCCAGTTTTGTCAATCTCTCAATGTTTTCTATATCTGTTTTCTTGGATTTAGGTTTTTTACGTTTCCAACTGTGGGAACCAACAAACCAAAGGTAGTAATCAGAATAAGCAATTCCTTCTATATCAATTTCCTGCTCTTCCGGCATTGGTAGCTCAATAAAATTGGCAACCAGAAATTGTTTATGTTGATCAAATGTTTGCGAGTCAACAGCATATAAGCGTTCAAGGGTTGAGGTTTCATCTGAGCCTAACCACAAATACTTATCAGGCATTAACCGCATAGCCGAAATATCTTCACGGTGTTCCTTAAAGCCGTCTTTAAATTTGAGTGTGACTTGATTTAGCAAAGATGGATTATCCATTATTCCCCTTTAAGGAAATTCTGATTATAGCTTTGTTGTTAGTGGCGATCACTAATTTTTTTACTTTTCGTACTTATTTAGCAATCGCAAGCACTGATGCTAGCTACATCTTCTTTATTAAAGATACCTTATCTTGAGTCTATGTAACAAATTTTCTTACTTAAAATTAAGCAATGTAATAATATTTAACTAAAAATTAAATATTATTACATTTTATACTTAGTTGAGTTTATAATTATTTTTTAAACGACAAAAAATATATTTTAGAATAAAAACTACTTGCTATAAATGTATTCAAAATTTTTATGTTTTGACAATGACTTTTAATAAAATAATATTTAATTTAAATTGAATAAACTAGCTTAATTAAATTGGCATATTTAAATTTTTGTTCAATTTAAGCATTATCTAGATAATCGTCCTCCCAAGTAGTTTAAGTCCGGGACGAAGCCTGCTGCGGCTATGTGCAATCACACTTATTAGTATTAGAAAATACTGTAAGTATTACGTAGTTGCTCAGATCACAACAAGGTCGCTAGAAGTAACTTTAGCCTTATGGGTGGGACGATTACCTGTGCAGTAGCGCTTACCCGACTAGGGTATCAGGTGGGAGTAAACCTACACCTGTGAGAGAATCAGGATTGGTAAACGGGTATAGACGGCTAGCTACGTCAAATGCAGTTCCAGGGAAATCGGTGAATAAGCCATCAAGACCGAGGCTAAAGAACTGCTCATATTCGAGTTCTGGGTTGCCGTTATAGTCTGGGGATAGATAAAAATCGTCGCTGCGGAAGGTGTAAGCATGGACGAGTAAACCTGCTGCATGAGCATCGTCAATTAGTGATGTCTGTGGTTGTAGCAACTGATCGCCGTCGGAAATCACGCCATCTCCATTGAGATCGTCAGGTTGACCATCTCCGTCATTATCAACAGGTGCAGCAGGAACAATTAAGCGTTTCCAGGGGCCAATTCCGTCTGCGTAGGTAGCGATCGCATCTAGTCCTGTAGGAGTCAACAAATCGCCATAGGTGCGAGAATCGCCACTAGCAACAAAATCATACGGTTGCACGTCGGCTGCATCAAACAACTGAATCAAAGGCACATCAGTAAGAGTATTCAATTCTTCCAGATTCCCGACTTCAAATGACTGAATAAAAACTGGGTCATCTGCATCTGTGTATCCGTTGGCTGCAAGAGTAGCGACTAATGGCTCTTCTAGAGATAGCCCAATAGAATCAAAGTAAGTCGGGTGCTTTGTTTCAGGATAAATACCGACAGTGCGACCAATTTCAGCGCTCTTCTGCTGAACTAAATCAATTACTTCTTCTAGTGTTGGAATCTCAAACATTCCATCAAATGCCGCAGAGTCAGGGCGAAGTTCTGGCAAACGCTCTTTAGCCCGGAGTGTCTTAATTTCTGCAAGTGTGAAGTCTTCTGTGAACCAGCCAGTTACTTCTACTCCATCAATTATTTTAGTAGTCTTGCGATCGCTAAACTCTGGATGATCGGCAACGTTGGTAGTTCCAGAAATTTCGTTTTCGTGGCGGGCAATTAGCACCCCGTCCTTGGTCGAAACTACGTCTGGCTCAATAAAGTCGGCTCCTTGCTCAATTGCTAACTCGTAGGATGCTAAAGTATGCTCTGGACGCAAGCCGCTAGCGCCTCGGTGTCCAATAATTAGCGGACGAGGTGCAGTGCTGACAAAATCAGCAATTGAAATTGTACTGGCATCAACTCCTGTTAAAGTTGCAAGCAGTGAATCATCTGCTTTGAGTTTAATTGTGGTGTCGTTACCTGTTTGAGCGATCGCTAAATTGGCAAAAGCCAAGCCTGCACCTAAACCAATAACATCAACATCAGACTGGAAATCGGTAATTGTATTACCAGAAGAGGGAATGTCACCGCCCACAATCCAGAATTGATCTGCACCATCCCCACCTGTCAAAATACTGTCACCTGCACCTGCAAATAGCTTGTCATCACCGTTTCCAGCAAACAAGCGCTCGTTGCTACCGCCAAGCAGAGTGTCATTGCCTTCACCACCATAAAGGCGATTATTACCTCCACCTACTGAGGCATCAAGGATATCATCACCGTCGCCACCAAATAGGCGATCTCCTCTACCTGCGAAAAGTTCGTCATCGCCTTCACCACCATACAGTCTGTTGTTACCCAGACCTGCTGAAGCATCTAAAATATCATCTCCAGCGCCACCGAATAAAGTATCTTTCCGCGTCGCAAACAGTTCATCGTCGCTAGGAGTACCAAAACGTAATTCATTACCACCAAGAGCATCTAAACCAACACGCGGGTCAAGATTGAGTGGCTGATCTAAGTCTAGAAGCAAGATTTCATTCTGATCCGGTTCTGTAGAAGAACGTCCGCCTGTCCCTGGATAGTTGTTATCGTTGGCAACAAGAATTGTATTTTTGTCAACTACTAATACATCTTCAATTGTGACAAAAGGAAATCTAAACTTGGTGCTGGAATCTCCATTAAGATCCAAAGGATCACTAATAGTCAACAGATCCCCAACTTCTTCTTTAGCTACATAACCATTCGCGTCTTGCTGCGATAGATCGATTTTAAATATCTTCTTGAATTGAGCCGCATCGCCACTCAAATTATCGCGCTCAATTACCAAGAACTCGTTTTCGTTAATAACCGTGAAATCTCCAATTGCATTGTCTGGGTTCTGCTTGCGATACAGTCCTTTGATCCCAGTAAACTGTTTGGATGCTAAATCAAATTCGTAGATTCTCAGCGCATCTTCAGGATCTCCGGTAACAGTGCCTTCGAGTAAAGGATACAGCTTTGTTTTGTCGGGACTAATTGCTAATCCTTCATAACCTCTAGAACGCTGAAGATTAGCAGTTTCTTCACCAGTTAATACATCTGGGTTATCAGGTGAACGTACTAAATTATCAGTACCAAAACTTTGTGTAGGAATAGGTGCTTCTAGCAGTTTCCCTGTTACGTCAAAATGTAACAGATAAGGACCAAATTCTTCTCCAACCCAAAACGTGCTATCGCTAGCAATAACAAAAGACTCTACATCAAAGTCAAATCCAGTTAATAGGCGATCGCTAGTATCTTCATTTTTAATTGCAAAAGGTACTTTCCGATCTGGATCTGAGAACTGAATGAAATTAATAACATCAACGCTGCCATCTCCGCCTTCGTCACCTCTAAAATTAGAGTCAACGCGATGTAAGCGCAGGAGATAATCTTGGCTATTTAGCTTAGTACCAAAGCCATTATCAGACAGAAACCAGTACGAGTTTTGCTCTGCAAATTGAACACCGCTAAAACCTTGAACGGGTTGAGCCTCAAAACGTGGTTCTGGCTTTAAGGAACCGTCATCGTTGTATTGGCCAGAAGGAGGGCCGCTAGCAAATGTATCTGCTGGTAATTTAGCAAAGCCTGTAAGTTCCATAATCTTGAAGTTAAAAAGATTTCTTTTTGCGCTTGTAGCATCCCATAGCAAATTTAAGAAATCTTTATTATCAAGCTAAGAAATCCCTATGATTAAGTTAAGCCTATAATTACTTGGAGTTCGACTAGGAGCGTATCCGAAAACATCGATAGGAATAGAAATAAGATCACAAGTAGTGACACCAAACTATAGACAGCACAATTAGCAAGCGTTATTCCAATCTTATGTATCTCGCTTTAGATAAATTTCAACTCAAAATGTTGAGAATTGCAAAATAACAACAATGAGATAGCAATAATTAGGTAATTTTAGTTTCCGGCTCTAAAACGAAACTTTAAAATTAAACAGGAAAATTCAACTCAAACGCAAATTAACCACTCGCCCCGCTCAACTAATATGTACAGTCTATCAACAAAATCTCGCTAAATAGTTTTAAACTTAAAAAATATCCAAGCTAGCAAAAAAGTTTTTTGTAGTTATTATAAAAACTGATAATTATAATGACCAACACATTAACTATTTAAAATAACTCAATAATTTGCATTTTTTTAGCAGAAATAGGTTAAAAAATTGGCGTTATTGAAAATGTCATAAACTGAATTTTAAGCCTACGTTATAATCAGAGCTTTCAAGTATGCAGGTATCGCTAATCATTACCTGTTCAGCAACGTGCCAATTGCTTAAGTTATTAGCTGTGCTACCAATCCCACTATTCCGCCTGCAAGGACTAACCAAGCTGAATTGACCTTGAAGCGAAAGACAACAAATGCACTCACAAGAGCCAAGACTACAGTTAATAAGTCTACTAAGGCAGCTTGTCCTAAAGTGAACGTCACTGCTGCCATCAGCCCTAATGAAGCTGCATTTACGCCATCTAAAGCACTACTTACTAGAGGAGAACTGCGCAGCTTTGGAACCCAAGGGTTAATCACGGCTACCAAAATAAAAGCAGGAAGGAAGATGCCAATTGTTGAGGCGATCGCACCAGCGTTACCTGCTAGCAGATAGCCAATAAAAGTTGCTGTAGTGAATACAGGCCCAGGTGTAAATTGACCAATCGCGATCGCATCCAACAATTGCTGAGACGTAAGCCACTGGTTGCGTTCCACCAAATCTCGTTGCAGAAAGGCAAGCAGCACATAGCCACTACCGTATAGAACTGAACCAATTTTAAGGAAGAATAGAAACACACTGAGCCAAGTTGCAGGCGGTGCGATCGGGGAACTACCAACTTGTGCTACAACTCCAGAAATAGGTAGTAGCAAAGCTCCTGCTGTACCACTTTTACTACGCCACAGATTTTTGATCAACATTACCCCTAACCCTGCCAGTAGGAGTAACAAAATTTCATTCACACCTAGGAAAAAGGCAGCAATTACAGCTACCCCCACCACAAGAGTAGGAATACCTTTGATAGCTTTCTTACCCAACTGCCACAATGCCTGGACTACAATTGCAATAATCACGGGTTTAATGCCATACAGCACCCACTCAAGCTCAGGAAGCTGCTGATAGCGAACATAGATAGCTGCTAGCATCCAAACGATCAGCATGGCGGGTAGAATGAAGCATGAGCCAGCAATAATTAAGCCACGCCAGCCGCCTCTTTCATAACCGATATGAATAGCTAATTCGGTAGAATTGGGGCCAGGGATCAAGTTAGTAACGCCCAGTAAGTCTAGGAGCTTTTCTCGGCTCAACCACTGGCGGCGATTGACCACCTCCAAGTCCATCATTGCAATGTGAGCGGCTGGCCCACCAAAGGCAATTGTGCCTAACTTCAGAAAAACGAGTGCTAGTTCTTTAAGCCGTTGCTTTTGTTGTAATGGGCTAAGTTCGGCATAGGAAACTGGCTGTTCTGCCGATTGGATTTCTTCACTTTGCTGCGACACTGATTTTTTCTTGCTGCTGCAATTTTTTATCGGGAATGAGTCTTTCTAACACACGAGCGATTAATGGCACAAATCCAATTACTGCTACCACGCCGATCACGTTAAATATTATTTGAGCATTGGCGATTTGCCGTCCCACATCGTCTCCAGAAATTGCCAATACGACCTGCGCTAGTTGGGAGGCAAAGATAATTCCTAAGAGCGCACTTGTCAGATTAAACAAAAGATGAAACACACCTGTGCGTAAAGCTGGACGACCTCTACCAATTGTAGATACAAGCGTATCAGCGCAAGTACCAACTTCTGCACCTAGCATCAAGGCAATTCCAGCAGGGAGGGAAATTAAACCAGAACCTGCCAAGGTAATCACGATCGCAACAGTGGCGGAAGAGGATTGAATCAATACGGTAAACAAGGCCCCAATTGCAGCGCCTAGAATCGGGTTTTTACCTAAAGTTGCCATCAAATTAATAAAGGGCTGGTAGTCACGAAATGGTTTCATTGCTTCGTCGATAACGTCCAGACCAAAGAACAGCAAGCCGATTCCCAGTAGAATCAAACCGAGGCTCTTTTGATTTTCTGTTTTACCCGCAAATTGCAACACTGCCCCGACGAGCATCGCTATTGGTGCGTAGAGGTTAATATTGAGCGAAATTAGTTGAGCGCCAATTGTCGTACCGATGTTGGAACCCAGAACTACGCCAAGCGACTGAGCAAATGTCAGTAATCCTGCACTCACCATAGCGATCGTCATAATGATCGTGACTGACGATGATTCCAATAAAGTTGTAGCGACTGTACCAGTAGCCACTCCCGCAAAGCGATTGGTAGTAAATTTGCTAACGAGATTTTTCATGCGATCGCCAGCAAGATGTTCCAATCCTTCAGCTAGCCGCGTCACACCGTAGATAAATAGCACTAGACCCGCCAGCGCCCCCATCGTCATTCTAAAAGCATCTATCTTCACTGCTTCCGACACTTCAGGCACAGGAACTTGAGCCTGAACGCTGTCTTTTAAAAACGGTAGACCAAAAAAGTTGAGTTCTAACAGCGAGGGAATAACTATTAACGCTGTAACTAAAAGGCTTAAACCTAACAAATTGAGAATTTTTCTGGTTGAAATTTTTGAAAAAAGCATATAGCTCCTCAAAACAACAGCTAGGCACAACCGCAAACTCTACACAGTAATAGAGTAGGCACTCAAAACAATTCGGGCCAAGCATGATCGTATTGCTGGCTGGCGTAAAAACTGGAGAAACTTTTAAAGGAAATTAGCCTACTTTGGCATTACCAAGCGTGAGGCTCACTAAAGCTTTATTCATCTACGTGGTGTAGACATTAAACATATTCTATGGATCAATATTTAGAAGCTTGTATCTTAAGAAATAGATTTTTGAACTTAATACACTATTTAGCTAAAATTTAAATTCACCTTAAGTAATACTTAACTTTTTGGCAACCTGAAGCACAAATTTGGTTGTGTAAGTGTGTTGCAATTCTACTTCTTGAAATGGTTTTATAACCTCTTAACATTTGCTGCGGTTGGGCAATCAATATCTGCCGCCGTGTATACTTCGATTGCTGATGAGGCAGTAAGAAATAAGACTGAAGTGAGTTTCCAACACTAGCTTTGATGAATCAAACTTGCAGTAAAGTCATTGGGAAAGTTGCCATGCGTTGGGAGTTCGGTCGGAGAAGCACTAATGTTGAAGATAGGCGGGGTATGCAGGTTTCGCGTCCCGTTGTCGGTGGTGGCATTGGTTTTGTCGTCCTAGCGTTGATTGCAACTTTCTTGGGTGTTGATCCAGCGATTCTCCTCGAACAAAGTACGCCTACGAATGACCCGTACTCAGACTCACCTCAAGCAAACTCCCCTACCTCAGATCGGCAAACTGAATTCATTTCAGTCGTACTTGCTGATACCGAGGATACATGGCACAAGCTATTCCGGCAAATGGGAAGAACCTATGTCGAACCCCGTCTAGTTCTGTTTTCAGATGCGGTAGAATCTGCCTGTGGCTATGCTAGGGCTGCTACTGGCCCGTTTTATTGTCCGAGAGATGAAAAACTATACATTGACTTGAGTTTTTACCAAGATTTGCAAAATCGCTACCAAGCACCAGGAGATTTTGCCCAAGCTTATGTAATTGCTCACGAAGTTGGGCATCACGTCCAAAATTTACTTGGGATATCTGACAGAGTTCAAGCTTTGCAGAGTCGAGTTAGTCAGGCAGAAGCTAATCAACTTTCAGTTAGGCTGGAGTTACAGGCAGATTGTTTCGCGGGTATTTGGGCAAATCAGGCGCAGCGATCGCGCCAAATTCTCGAACCTGGTGATATTGAAGAAGCGCTTAATGCTGCAAGTAGCATTGGCGACGATCGCTTGCAAAGTCAATCTAGAGGATATGTTGTACCAGAATCTTTTACTCACGGTAGTTCAGCACAACGAGTTCAGTGGTTCAAACGTGGTATCCAGACTGGAGAGCCTGCCCAATGTAATACCTTTGAAGCGGCAAATCCCTAAATTTGAACAAGTTTCGGAGATTTGAGTTTTGCAGGTTGTACTGCCAAATTTATATACTGCGGATGCTGGCTTAGTAGTAGCCCACGTTAAAGTATAAAATAGTGCCTACTAAAATTCTCGTGCTAAAAGTTAAGGTGGTTTGCCGATAAATTGAATTTGCGCTGCACTTAATGGCAAACCGATTACTGCACATACAGCAAGAACACGAGGAGCGAAAGCATGGTCTTCACATCCAGCAGTTTTAGCTGATCGAATTATTAAAAAAGTGCGATCGCATAGCAATCATTTATTTGGCTGGATTGATGGGCTTGGCTCATCAAACTAATGCCATTGTAGAAGATAGCTCATCCTTGACCCGATTATTAATATTTTAAAGCAGAACTGGAGTTTTCTGCTGCCGCCGTTGAGTGACAACCATCCGCATATTTGTTGGAGGGGCAACAGTGAGCCCTCGGCGAGTCGGCTTGACAGGACGGTTACTAGCTAGCTTTAATTCACAGCGCGATAGTATAGTTGCTAGCACCAGTTTCATTTCAAACTGAGCAAAGGCAAGCCCAATACAGCGACGCTCACCGCCGCCAAACGGCAAATATTCGTAGGATGAAAACTGCCGCTCTAAAAAGCGCTCTGGTTTAAAAAGCTTCAGTTCTGGGTAGATATCTTCCCGTTGATGAGTTAGATAAATAGAGGGCATCAGAACTGTCCCAGGCTCAAATTGGTAGCCCATTATCTCTATCGCTGATTTCGTAACTCTAGGAAAAGTATTTATGGCAATTGGGTAAATCCGCAGTGTCTCTTGACATACCGCAGTTAGATACGGAAGTCGAGCGATCGCGCTGGGATCTGCATCAGGAGGCAGTGTATTTAATTCGTGTAATAACTTGGACTGTACTTCAGGTAGATGGTCAATCCAGTACAACGCCCATGCTAAGGCGGAAGCCGTAGTTTCATGACCAGCAAACAGCAGTGTCAGCAGTTCATCGCGCAACTCGGCATCGCTCATCGCCTGACCTGTTTCATCACGCGCTGCTATTAGTAAGCTGAGAATATCGTCACGGTTGGGATCAGCTTGTTTTCTTCTTGCCTGAATTTCAGCAATCAAGAGTTGGTCGATTTGCTGCTTTAGTTGTAGGAAGCGTCCCCAGGGACTAAGTGGCCCCCAATCCTTTTGTAGTGATGGAAAAAATAGCAAAACGGAACTCAATGGAGAGCCTACCGAATCTAACAGCAATGTGAGGGTTTCCCTAAGTTGATCGAAACGCTGTCCCTCATGTAAACCAAAAACGGCACTGAGGATTACTTGCAGAGATATTTCCTGCATGGACGCACGCACAGTGAACGCTTCGCCAACTTTCCATTGACTAATTACTTGTTCGGTAATGGCACAAATGACCTGCCCGTAAGTTCGCAAGCGATCGCCATGAAACGGCGGCATCAACAGCCGTCGCTGGCGCTGATGGCGCTCTCCACCTAGTAAAATCAGTGAGTGTTCGCCCAGCAGTGGGAGTAAAATCTTGTTGGCGCTATTGGTGTCAAATAGCTCTGGATCGGCGGTAAAAATCTGCTGAATCGCTTTTGGATTACTAAAGTAGACAACCCAGGGCGATGTATTTTTCGATATGACGAATGGATCACCATAGCGTTTGGCACGTTGCTCTAGAACGGAAAAGGGACGAAAAATCCACTTGAGCATTCTTAACCTGCGGAGCAACGCTGGACTACTCGGACCATTAGGTATTTTCATGGAGGCTTGTCTGCTAAAATAGCGTACTTTTCCTTCTATTATTGTCAAATTTAGTCTCTACTTCCTATCTTGCACCTAATCAAAGAATAAAATTTTTAAATCTGGCAACTTTTAAGCGCGATCGCCTGCTGTTTAGTAACTATGTGAAGCAAGCATTATTACGGCTAAGTTTATCTTTATAGTTGTCTAGCGGTAGGTGGCGCAAGTTATTGTAGACATTAATGCTGATATTGGCTAAATTGCTTTGCGGCTTGTTTTTAGCAAAAGGCTCACACGCTGAGAAGCATTGCATCAACTAAGTAGTTTTCTTGCCAATATATTATATGAAAAATGAGGTTTAATATCACACTGCCCCTGTGGTAGTTATATGTCTACTCCAGCTCTTGTACTAGATAGAATTTGTTGATTAACTCTTTGTGAATTCAGTATATTTGCTTCAATTTTAAAAACTTAACACTTGTAATTAACTATACAACTGGAGATATCCATAGTTGAAAATTCAATTTTCGTTATCTTATAAGAAGACTATGAATGATCTCAAACAGTTAAAACTTACTTGATGTATGTAGCAAAACAGACACCATTAAGTATTGTCTAGTCTGCGGTAAAGCGGGACTACAAGAAAAAAACAGACTAAAAATCTTACAAGAAACTGGAATAGTAATCTAGTAAAAAATATGAAAGTTAAAATACCAAGTTTTCAACAGAGCAAGCGATATCTCAAGCTCTTCGCTGTATGGCTTGTAGCGATTGGAGCAGTAATTCTGCTCACAACTTCAGCTAGCGCAGAAGCGGCTGAAAATGCTTTAGAAATTGCGGTGTACCGAGATCCATCTTGTGGCTGCTGCGGTGCTTGGATCGAGTATTTGACTACCCAAGGATTCCAGCCCAAAAATATCCCAATATCCGATATAGAGGCTTTTAAACAGGAACACGGTGTACCAAATGATTTAGGATCTTGCCACACCGCAGTCCTCGACGGCTACGTTATTGAAGGTCACGTTCCCGCAGCTGAAATCAAACGTCTGTTAGCAGAACGACCCGACGATGTAGTAGGTATTACTGTTCCAGGAATGCCGACTGGTACTCCTGGTATGGAATCTGGAAATGTTCGAGATCCCTATAATGTGTTCTCATTTGATCAACAAGGAAACACAAAAATATTTAGCAGACATTAATTTGAATCAGAACGCGGTAAACTTGCCTGATTTGGTTGGGTGGAGTGGGGATATTATTCCCCACCCCTTCTAGTTAGATGCGGACGTGAAACTTCGCCTGATCTGGTAAAGCTGCGATCGCTCTTACAGCGGTTATTGCTTGAGTAAGCTACAATTTAGTAGCCTAAGTAAGTTTAGTAAGATAGGAAATAGCTACTCATGCCTGCCTCTTTGTCGATTGATTTACGACAACGAATTCTTGCTGCATA